>CAXUCT010000465.1:0-3037 GCA_964249415.1 uncultured Bryobacteraceae bacterium
GTATCCCTTCGAGTTGAGTGACCTGGGCCGGCGTGAGTTTGACTCGCTGGCGTGTTTCTAAGAGGTAGTGTTGCCGGAAATCTTCGGCGCCTGTCTTGGCGCTGACGACTGCTGTGGAGTAGTAGTGTTCCGCCAAAGCGCCGACGGCAGCGCCGCAACCAAACAGGAGAGCCGCTAAGGCAAGGGCCGCCCACTGAGTGCGTTTCATATTGGTTGTGCCATAGGAACTTTACCTCAGCCAGGAGCTAATGTTGCAGCGCCACGGGGATTTCCTCGCCGTAAGCGGCGGGTGAGATGGCCTCGGTGTAGTAAGTCTTTTCCGCGCTGTGCTCGGCCATGAGAGCGTCGGTGTACGTGGCGGTAGCGCGATGCGCTTGGGCGGGGGATGACAAATTCAGGGCCAGCAGAACCAGACAGAGCGCAGCGCAACCGGTCATGGCGGTGCGCGCCAGACGTCCAAATACAAACCAAAAGCCGCGGCGGGATTCGATGTTCTGCCACAAGCGAGGCATGAAGTCCGTGCTCGGTTCAGTATCGGGACAGGAAGCCCGATAGCTTTCGAAGAGCTGGTTCAATTGGGAATCATCGCTGGCCATCATGGTTTCATCCACCTTACAAATTGTTCTGCGCTGATGCGGTTTGGAAGGCTTTGAGAACCCGCTGCCGCGCGCGGAAAAGACGGACCTTTAGGGCGTTCTCATTTACCCCATACACTTGTTCGAGCTCCTTTAGCGAGAGCCCTTCCACTTCTTTCAGCGTCAACAGCAGCCGATCCTCCTCCGACACGTGGCGGAACAAGGCTTGCATAAACTCACGCGTCCGGCTCTTCTTACGGAGATCACTGTCCTGCCGGCCGCCTGCTACAGCATCAGCCATCATCACCTGCTGCTCACTTAGATCGGCCATGCGAGACTCGCCCCGGCGTTTGGCTCGCCGCAGATAGTCATAAGCAGCATTCACGGTAAGGCGGTACAGCCATGGCTCGAACACTTCTGCGGAACGGAGTTGATCGAGTGAGTAATACAACCTGACGAATACCTCCTGCGCGACATCCTCCACATCCTCTGGACGTCCAATCAACCGCGAGATCGTACCCAGGATGCGTTTCCTGTAAGCCAGAACAAGCTGATTGAACGCCGCCGCATCGCCGTCGCGGACTCTCGCAATTAGCTCTGGCTCGACAAGCATACCGGCATTGCCGCCGGACCCCGTGGGCGCTTCAAGTTCTCTAGGCGCTCCGGCAATTTGTTAGGTTACAAGGCTTCGGGCGGGACTCCAAGCTGGTGCTCGGTGGACGGCTGGATTCGGTGGGGTTTCTGGAGCTCTGTTTCAACTCGAGCTGCTGAATGGCCGCATCAATAGCGGAGCGCTGCGCATAAAGCCGCTCCAGTTCGCCATGGAGGGCAATCACCCCTTTGGCGCGGCAAGACGTACTCCCGTGCGACATACGTCCGTTGTACTGTAAAACACTTCGCAGATCCAGTTAAGTTCGCTTCATGAACAAAAAGTTAGTACAAGATGCGAGTTCGTATTGCAATTTGTGATATAACATTAGCAGATTGCTATATGAGTGTTGGCGAAAAAATCCGCTACTTGCGCACCGTAGAAGGACAAGTTCGTGGATTAAGTCGCGAGATGACCCAGAAAGAGGTTGTGACAGCAATTCGAGAGGAGCTGAAGCGGTCGGTGAGCCAACCGTACTTGTCGCAATTGGAAAGCGGACGTCGAAAGCACCTGACCAACACGACACGTCTTCTACTGGCAAAGTTTTTTCGCGTGCATCCGGGCTACTTAGTGGACGATCCGGAGGGTTTTCAGACGGAACTGTTAACCAACCTTCGCGACCGGGAGGACAAGCTGGACCTTTGGCTGATTGGGGGCGCGGAAAAGTTTCGGCGGGATGGCGCGCTGGCGGGAGCACTTGTCAAAATCGCACGCCACAACAATACGAGAAAGTGCTTTTTACTGCTGGCGGCGGTCATGGAAACGCCTGAGCTGGTGGACCGTTTGTGGGAAGTACTAAGGCCGAAGGAGGAACTGAATCATGACTTGGCCTGATTTTTACTTGCTGTGTTTGGTTGTTGGTTGTCTATGGACGGCTGCCTCCTCCCTGCTGGGCGGTTTCCATTTTGGGCACGGTGGTCACATGCACTCGGGTGGTGCAACGGCGGCTCACGCGCATGTCGCGCCAGGGCATGCGGCTCACCCCCAGGCGCATGGGACGAAAGCCGGGACGGGGAGCTGGTTTGCGAGCCTCATCAACCCGAGCTGCGCGGCGGTGTTTCTGGCTTGGTTCGGCGGCGTGGGTTATTTGCTGACGCGGCACTCTGGACTCAAGTTTTGGGTAGACCTTGCGGTGTCGGCTGCAGTGGGGCTGACAGGTGCGTGGCTGCTGGCGGCCTTTCTGCGCTTCCTGCAGTCGCGCGAGAAAGCGCTGGATCCGGCTGATTACGAGATGGCGGGGGTGCTGGGTCGGGTGACGAGTACCATTCGGCCGGACGGAGTGGGCGAATTAGTTTACGTGCGAGACGGCGCGCGCAAGCCGGCTGCGGCCCGCAGCGAAGACGGCGCGGAGATTGAGCGCGGCGTGGAAGTGATCGTTACGCGCTATGAAAAAGGGGTTGCGTACGTACGCACGTGGGAAGCGATGACCCAGCGAACGCGGGTGGCTGCGCGTCGGAATGCATCGGCAAAGGAGACTGGAAATGCGGAATGAAATCTTTTTTATCTCGGCGGTGCTGGTGCTTACGCTGCTGGGGCTGATGGGCGTAATGGCGACGTTGTTCCGGAAGGCGGGCCCGCATGAAGCGCTGATTGTGTATGGCTTGCGCGGCACCCGGATTGTGAAAGGGAGAGGCACGCTGATCTTCCCTATGATTGAGACGTTCCGTCAACTGTCGCTGCAACTGATGTCCTTTGATGTGGCGCCGGAGCAGGATCTCTACACCAAGCAAGGCGTAGCGGTGACAGTGGAAGCGGTAGCGCAGAGTAAGGTGAAGAGCGATCCGGAGTCCCTCCAAACGGCGGCGGAACAGAT
>CAXUCT010000466.1:0-3028 GCA_964249415.1 uncultured Bryobacteraceae bacterium
TACCCGCAGAGTGCCTACGCTGCGATTGAACAACAACTGGCGATTTCAAACGGCGCCATGTTTCTTTCCGTGTCGCGGAGATGGGGCACGTACACGAACGCTTCCGCTCTTGGAGTGATGTACAGCGATGGTCTGCATCCAAATGACACCGGACACCTGGACATCGCGCAACTGATTGAGCGCCGCATTGTGGAAAACACGTTACCGTATGTGCAGACGTACGCGTCGCTTTCGCAGTACATGGGGAACCCGACGCACAACGTGGGAAATGAGACCTCAAGTACCGGTTTCGGGCAAGCCGCGCTGGGGTCGGGGAACTTCTCGTCGGCGGGCTACAACACGGCGGTGGGCCAGAACGCCTGCTCTAACTTGACGAGCGGGCACAACGATACTTGCGTAGGTCAATATGCCGGCGGGACGGGTCCGACCACCGGTCTGTTCGATACGCTGCTTGGCTCTAATGCTCAGGCAGGCACGGCTACTTCTTATGCGGTGCAGCTGGGAGGCGGGACAAATTCCGTCAACAACACCGCTCAGTATATGAATTGGAATTTTCTGGACAGCAGTGGATACGGTGATTTCAAGGTGATCAAGCTGAGTGCCGGTCTCGTGGCGACAAGCGCTAGTTCCACGGTTCCTGTATTTGGCATTACGCACCTCACGGGGAGTATTCCGATCACAACCCTCACTCCGCCTCCGACGACAGTAGGCCAGTACAATGCCGCCCAGAGCGGCACATTTACGGGATGCGTAAAGTTGATTGCCGATTCGGGCACCACAACGACGACCGGCGGCAACATCTATGCGGCATACACTCTTTTAGCAGGCAAGATGTACGACGCGTGCTTTGACGGCACGACTTGGTACCTGATGGGCAGTGGTATCTAATCAGGCGACTTCGCGCGCTTCCTTTCTGGGCGGCAGTTTGGTCCTCTTCGGAGAGATCGGCTTCTTTAAGAAGATGGGTCTCTCCCGTGGGCAGCAACTCCACCGCACCGATATCGGAGGCAGCGAAAACCTGATTTAGTTGTTTGAGGTCTAACGTTCTCTCGCCTCTCTTAAACGCGGACATCTTCCTTGCGGAAGAAGAGAATGGCTTCTGCTTTCGGGGCCACGCGTCGCAAAACACTCGTCGCGCTCAATGTGCCAGTGAGTACTATAGGTACTAGAATTTTCCGGTAGATCACCGGGTGGGATTTGTTACTTATGGCAACTGTCACTTCCTTCCGCCGTCTTCCTCAATCGCCCGGGAGAGCCCGACGTTATTCTTTGACAGTTCTTCTCACGGCGCTCGCGTTGGTCGGCGGCAAATATCTGGAGCCGAAGCTAAGTATCGCTGGAGCCTATTTGCCGCTCTTGGGAGCTGTCTGCGTTAGCGCCTGGTATAGCGGAATTTGGGCGGCGCTATTGGCGCAGATTGTGGGCGGAGTGACCGTGTTTGCTTTTATTGCCAGGCCGCTATTTGCTCCGGTACACGAGCGCGATGTGTACAGTCTTCTGCTCTTTGCGGCAGTTGCGAAGTTGCTGGTTTTGCTGATGGCCAATCTGCGTTGGACGTCCCATCTTCGACGTAATCGGGAGCACCTGGAGATGATTGCCCGTGCGACACATGACAGCCTCTGGGAATGGAATCTGCGAACAAATGAAGTTTGGAGAGGCGGGAACCTACAGGGAATTTTTGGCTGCGTCGACAAAGAAACCGTTAACGAAATCACGTGGTGGCGGGACCGGCTCCATCCGGACGACGCGGATCGAGTATGGGCTAATATACGGCACGTCATTGACGGCGGAGAAGTTCGCTGGGCAGAGGAATACCGGATCCGGCGTGCCGAGGGGTCGTATCTACCCGTGGCCGACCGTGGGTTCGTGGTGAGGGACAGACACAATAAAGCCGTGCGAATGGTGGGCGGAATGGCTGATGTTTCGGCGCGCAGACAGGCTGAAGAACGGTTGCTGCACACCGCCTTTCACGATGCTTTGACGGCGCTGCCGAATCGCGAATTGTTTTTAGATCTGCTGGAGAGGGCAGTCGCGCGAACGCGCTCTCGCGGCGCTGGTAAGTTGGGCGTCCTATTTCTGGATCTTGACCGATTCAAGATTGTGAACGATAGCCTTGGGCACGCCGTCGGGGATCAGCTATTGGCGGCGGTCGCAAACCGCTTAAAACGGTGTTTAGGAGCGGGCGACACAGCGGCTCGTCTAGGTGGCGATGAGTTCACGGTACTGCTGGAGAATAAAGGAACCGTGCCCGCGGCTATCCAGGCCGCGGAGCGAATACAAGAAGCGCTTGCGGCTCCCTTTGAGGTGAGTGGGACAAACATTGTTGTGACGGCAAGCATCGGTATCGCTTTAGCTGATGTTGACAAGCCGGAGGAAGCGCTGCGTCATGCCGACATTGCGATGTATCGCGCGAAGTCGCTGGGAAAAGCGCGATACATTGTGTTTGAGCCGTCTTTGGATAAGCGGGCCATGGATGTTCTGCAACTTGAGACAGATCTGCGGCAGAGCCTGCAAAACCAGACCTTCCAGCTCTGCTATCAGCCGATTGTTTGTCTTAAAACGGGCGCGGTCCTCAGCTTTGAAGCACTCCTGCGATGGCACCATCCGCGACGTGGCGTGCTTCGCCCGGCGGAGTTTTTGCCCGTGGCCGAGGAAGCAGGGCTGACAATACCACTCGGACAATGGGTAATGAGAGAAGCCTGTCAGCGACTGCAGACGTGGCGGCATTTGCGTCCCGGGCTTCAATCATTGAGCGTAAACGTGAATTTGTCCGGCCGGGAGTTTATGCAGCCAGGACTGCTGGATCAGCTGCAGCGCATACTCAACGAGACCGGATTGGACGGCAACCTTCTCGTCATTGAATTAACGGAGAGCATGATTATGGAAAACGACGAGGTTGCTGCTCAGAAGCTCCGCTGCCTGCGCGATCTCGGCATTCGGCTGGCTATTGATGACTTCGGCAGAGGCTACTCGTCGCTGGTGCGGCTGCAGGAATTTCCGATCTCAATTCTGAAGGTAGATGGCGCGT
>CAXUCT010000467.1:0-3027 GCA_964249415.1 uncultured Bryobacteraceae bacterium
CTGTCATATAGAGCACCGTCGATGATGTCAGCCCAGGTGACGAGTTCCTCCAGCTCCGGAGCCTCGAAGCCATATTGGGCTTTTACGACCGTCGAGATGAACTTTGTACAAGAACGATAGCTGGGGTCGAGCAGCTTGCGTCCGGATGTGTCCTGGCGGAAATGCTCGGCGTCTTCCGCACTTAGGAAAGCGCTTTGGTGGTGGTCAAAATACCAGGTCAATTTTGGGGTAGGCGCGTATTTGAAATCGACAATGACGTTGGCATCGCCATCAAAAAGACTATCTTCAAACAGTTGATCAGCGCGGTGAGCCAGGCCGGTGTATTGAAACTCGGCGCCGGAATAAAACCGGTTTTGTAAAAAACGAGTGACAAATGCCGCTGATGCCGCCCCATCAAAGCAGTGGTCATGATAGAGGACTCGCACCTTCATCTAGTAGTGTTGTTCTCCGAAAACCTTTTAGATTGCACTAGGAAGTGATGAAAAGCAAGCGGTAAGCGATAATTATGTGGAGCAGCCCCCTTTTACCGGCGCAGAAGGCGAGCGAAAAACCCGCCGGGAGCCCCTGTTTGCAAGCTTGTGATTGCGCGCACCGATCGGGGCGACGTATTGTTAGATTTACCGCACGAACGATGCTGAAAACTAAAGAAGAACGCCAGACGGACCTGAACCCGCAGGAAACTTCCGAATGGCTGGAAGCCTTGGAGCAGGTGGTGGACGAGGCTGGACCTGACCGGGCGTCTTACCTCCTGGCACAGTTGCTGGAACGCGCCTCTGATTTCGGGGTCGCGGCGCCGCAGAAAATTACGACTCCGTATGTGAACACAATTCCGGTTCACGAAGAAGCGCCGTATCCGGGAGACAGGCAACTGGAGCGGCGTTTGAAAAGCCTGATTCGCTGGAACGCGGCAGCGATGGTGGTGCGCGCCAATAAATATGATCCGAACATCGGCGGCCACATCTCCACATACGCATCACTCGCGACCTTGAGCGAGGTGGGGTTCAACCATTTCTTCCGCGGCGGCATTGACGGCCAGGCGGGCGACTTGGTCTATTACCAGGGCCACGCTTCACCGGGCGTTTATTCGCGCGCTTACCTGGAAGGACGCTTGAGTGAGCAGCACTTGCTCAACTTCCGCCACGAACTGCGCGAGCATCCGGGGCTTTCTTCCTACCCTCATCCGTGGCTGATGCCGCACTTCTGGCAGTTCCCGACGGTGTCAATGGGTCTGGGACCGATTAACTCGATCTACAACGCCCGATTCCTTCGCTATCTGGAAAATCGCGAAATTATCCCGCGTGCGGGACGGCGCGTATTTGCGTTTTTAGGCGATGGCGAGATGGACGAGCCGGAATCGACCGGCGCGTTGCATATCGCGTCTCGAGAGAAGCTCGACAACCTGACGTTTATCATCAACTGCAACCTGCAGCGGCTGGATGGCCCGGTGCGCGGGAACGGCAGTGTGATTCGCGAATTAGAAGGTATTTTTCGTGGTGCAGGCTGGAACGTGATCAAGGTGCTGTGGGGCGGGGATTGGGACGAGCTGTTCGCGCGCGACGAGAGCGGGCTGTTGCTGAAGCGCATGGAGGAGTGCGTAGACGGCGAATACCAGAACTTCAAGGCCCGTGGTGGCGCGTATGTGCGCAAGGAGTTTTTTGGCAAGTATCCTGAGCTGCTGAAGCTGGTGGAAGACAAGAGCGACGAAGACTTGGCAAAGCTGCGGCGGGGCGGGCACGACCCGGTGAAGGTTTATAACGCTTTCAAGCGCGCCGTGGAGCATAAGGGCCAGCCGACTGTAATTCTTGCGAAAACCGTGAAAGGTTATGGCTTGGGTGAAGCGGGCGAGGGCAAGAACATCACCCACCAACAGAAGAAGCTCAATGAAGAAGAGCTGTTCTATTTGTCGAACCGGTTTGACCTGAATCTGCCGAAGGAGACGATCCAATCGATCGCGTTTATCCGGCCGGCCGATGATAGCTCCGAGATGAAGTACATGCGCGAGCGTCGAGAGGCCTTGGGCGGCTATCTGCCGCAGCGGGCTACGCGCAAGATTGAATGGAAGGCGCCCTCAATGGAGACTTTCGCTGAGTCCCTGGGTGGTTCTCGAGGCCGGGAGGCGTCCACCACGAGTGCTTTCGTTTCGGTGTTGAAAGCGTTGCTGAAGCACCCGGATATAGGAAAGTACGTCGTGCCAATTATTCCGGACGAGGCGCGTACTTTCGGCATGGAATCGATGTTCCGTGAACGAGGCATTTATGCGCCGGGTGGACAGCTCTATAAGCCTGTTGACAGCGACGTTCTGATGTATTACAAGGAAGCGCAGAACGGGCAGATTCTGGAAGAAGGCATCACGGAAGCAGGCGGAATGGCCTCCTTTACCGCGGCGGGCACCGCCTACGCCAACGTTGGCGTACCCATGATTCCGTTCTTCATCTATTACTCGATGTTCGGATTCCAGCGGGTGGGAGATCTGATCTGGGCTTTTGCCGACTCGCGCGGAAAAGGGTTTCTGGTGGGCGGAACGGCCGGCCGAACCACGCTGCTAGGCGAAGGGCTACAGCATGATGACGGGCACAGTCACGTGCTGTCGAGCGTCGTGCCCACGTGCAAGAGCTACGACCCGGCGTTTGCTTACGAGATTGCGGTAATTGTGCAAGACGGCATTCGCCGCATGTATGAGAACAACGAGGATCACTTTTACTATTTGACCGTCTGCAATGAAAATTACGTGCAGCCGCCTGCGCCCGAAGTCGATGGCTTGCATGAGGGCATTTTGCGCGGCATGTATTTGTACAAGGGTGCAGAGGGCGGCAATGCGCACGTCACGCTTTTCGGCAGCGGACCAATTTTGAACGAAGCTTTAAAGGCGCAATCGATTCTAGCGGAGAACTATGGCGTGGGCGCGGATGTTTGGAGCGTGACGAGCTATACGGAGCTGCGGCGCGAGGCTTTAACGGTGGATCGTTGGAACCGGATGCATCCCGATCAACCGCCGCGTAAGACTTTTGTACAGGAAGCTTTGGGCAG
>CAXUCT010000468.1:0-2380 GCA_964249415.1 uncultured Bryobacteraceae bacterium
ATCCTCCATGTAGTAGTCAAAACCCGGACTCGGTATCGCGATGATCATGTGAGGGATGGCGCCCTCGCTCCACCAAGAGTCGACCGAAGGCTGCAGATCCACCAATGAATCGCGGGTTCCGCCCGCACCCAAAAGGAGAATGCAGAGCGGCAGTGGTTCTGCGAGGTGGGGCGCGAGGACCGCGTACGGCACGGGTGCGGGTAGGTGTTGTGAGGAGATATCGCCTAGGGTGATGGTGGAAGGCATCCGCCAAGCTTTCTTCTGAAATGATACCGGCCGTTGAATCCACAGCGTTATTCGGTGGGATAATTAAGCCGCGAGGTGCACGTGATTCCAAGGCTAGTTAAAAGCTGGTGGTTGCTGGCGCTGTGTGGCGTTCTTGACGCGCTCATCTCGATCATCTACTTGATCAGGCAGGACACCGATGGACCGCTCACTTTCCATTGGTGGCACGGCACCGTCGTTTTTACAGGTAAGCTCACACTGGCGGCTGGAGCCTGCACGATCGCCGCCGGCGTTTGGAGTTCCAGCGGCAAGTCCAGCAACGGCCCATCCTGGCTTCTGGTGCTGAATGGCCTTGCTTGTAGCGCACTTGGCGTCATCTTTGCTTTCTGGACAGGCCCTCTCGCCTTTCGCACTGTCGCGTTCTTGACCGCTGTGATGGCGATGAGCATCGGGATTTATGAATTAGAAATCGCACGAACGTTGCGTCATGTTGCGGGCGAAGGGCTTCTGGTCGCGGTCGGAGCGGCCTCCCTTGGTTTTGCTCTTGCGTTTCTCGCTTTCGTGTTTCGATGGGTTCAACTGGAGCCAAGTTCGCCGGCTCAGAGATTGCATTGGGTGGGCTCTTACTTTAGCTTCAGCGCCATCTGCATGCTCGCGCTGATCCTGCGTCCACGAGTGTTTTCACCTCTAGCAAACCCACCTCTGCGCTCTTCGCGAGGCATTTAGGCCGCAAGCTCAGCGACGGCCTCCGCTTTCCTGCTCCAGGGAACAGGGTCAATCGAGTAGTTTCTGAAAGCGTCCATCACTCCAGCTGCAATGGGCTGATCCGTGTCATTCAGAACCGCATATGCCTGCGAATCCGGTGCGCGTACTTCGCGGGTGTCGCTCCACTTGTGAATGAACGATTCGGCGGTATCGCGCGTTGCTCTGTTAATCGCCTGCACAATCCGCTCCGGCTGCTTTCGCGACTTGGGAATAACGAAGTCAAAGAGATGATCGTAACCGGTGAAGCCCGTAAACTTTACTTTAGGCGTGTAGCGAATTTCGTTGCTATCCAGCCATGCAATCACGTCCTCCAAAAACAGGCTCTCTATCATCGGCTTGGCCAGGTAGAAAAGATCGTTCACGGCAAGCATGGCCTGAATGAGATTGTGCTTCCGCATCGCAAAGTTTTCGGGCGTTGCCTGTACTTCCAGAGCCTCCCCATTCAATTTCACGCCGAAACCGTTGAGTGTCAATTTCAGAAGGTCTTGTCGCTTTTCCGTGTTGAGGCTGCAGCCGGACGCTTCAAGGTCATGAAGGGTGTGACTGTCGTCTTGAAAGCAGGTATCCGCCGTTCGCTTGGCGTGCATAGATTTGCAGCATGTCGTTGTGCCGGTCCAGATAGGGCGTGGTTATCTCAACCCAGGAGCCATTGACATTGCGCCACGTGGTTCTGTCCCTTAGCCATGCGCGGTAGTCATCTAAAAGCTGCTCCATTTCAGCGACAATGGCCATCAGAATAGCCCCTGTTGAATTCTCGGCTTTTGGGTAACGTTGCACTGGTTCATGAAGGCTTCGAATGTTAAAAACAGGTTCTGCGTATAGCTGTAAATCTCCGCCGGCGCGGTGATCGCCCACTTGTCTGCATATCCTTCACGGTAGACGTGAAGATGCGGGCACGCGATCTCCTCATCGTTCGGGTTTCGATGGGGCGGTCCATCTATATCCAAGCGTATAAGAACAAAAGCCTGCCGCGCCCTATTCTGATCGTCGCTTTGGTGAGCTTCAGTCGCGCGCGCGTGACATCTAGCATAAAGTTCTCCCGTTTGTCTGGCGACGTCAATGGGATGGCAATGCGCTCGCCCGGTCGGGAACTTCCACTCACGGCCGCCAACGCAGTGCTTTTGCATTTTTATCAGAGCGTCAGCTTCCTGTGTTAAATCAATATCCGCCATGCATGTCAGGTCCAATCGCTCCTTGCAATCCCATCACCTACTGGCGTTCCGGTAATCATACGAACGACTAATGTATCAATCTAAACAGATTTGGCCTTCAATGGAGATTCTGGAGCCGCATAGTATTGAGTAAACGGACTCTTGGCGGCATCCTCCCGGTTCTTTCTACAAGATGGCATTGGGACCGATTGAGGCATGATCTGAGTTAAGTCTCGCGC
>CAXUCT010000468.1:2390-2963 GCA_964249415.1 uncultured Bryobacteraceae bacterium
CGCTTGTACTGCCGATAGGGTTACAGAACCTCCGAAATGGGCAGCGACGCAGATCCCGTCAAGACCTCCCACCCCGGAGCAGAGCCGGAGTGGGTCGCGCTCAAAGATGAGGATCTACTCGCCCTACGGATCTGCGATCTGGGCGTTGACATTGAGGGCAGCGAACTTGAACCAAGCATTCGTCTGCTTTATGAGGAGTTAGCCAGCCGCCAACTTGCGCTTCGGCCCGCTTGCTACTTGGGGGACGAATGGTTGTCGCCCACCGATGTTCCGGCTATTGCGATTCCGTTTTACCTCGCGCATCCGCGGCTGAAGACGCTGGAGCTGCACCAGATGCTCGAAGTAGAAGGCGGCACGCCCGAGTGGTGCCAGAAGCTGCTGCGGCATGAATGCGGTCATGCCGTCGATCATGCCTATGACTTGTCCAAGAGGCCGGAATGGGCGCAGATTTTCGGCAATCCGGAGCAGGAGTACAACCCGGAGTGCTATCGTCCGCGGCCCTACAGCCGCAGTTAAGTCCGCCATCTGCCGAACTGGTACGCGCCGGCTCATCCGGACGCAGACTGCGCCGAA
>CAXUCT010000469.1:0-2950 GCA_964249415.1 uncultured Bryobacteraceae bacterium
GTCGGTGCTGGCGTTTGTGTGGGGCGTGCTGTTCGTGGCAGGTTCGGGGAACGGACAACTGCTCAGCCATCTGCAGCGAGCGGGTTATTCGGTGGCGTTTTTCTATTTACTATGCGGAGCTGTGCGCTTGGCGCGGTTCAATGTGCAGACCAGCGCGACGCCGAAGAATCCGGGGCGGCCGGACCGCAAGTATTTTGTGGGAATGCCGATCCCGGCGGGGGCAGGTTTTATTGCTGCGGTGGTGTACATGGCGGAGGCTCCGGTGCGTTCCGTTCCGTACGCCATTCTATGGCTCATTATGGTTCTGATCGTGTCCTTGCTGATGGTGAGCGCGTGGCGCTATCCGAGTTTTAAACAGATCAATCCATCCAAACCACGGACACCGCTCATTGTTTTAATTGTAGGCGGCGCGGCATTCATGATCTGGGAGTGGTCTCAACCCGTGTTGTTGATTATGGCGTGCGCGTATGTGATGAGCGGCATTGCAATTCGAGTAGGCGGTATTGTACGCCGGCATAGACGATCGCGTCCAGCAGCGCCGCTGGCGGAGCATCAAATTGGCTAAACTTCATTCAAAAACATTTACAGTGGCAGTGCTAGGCGGCGAGACGCTGTTGGGCCGTGAGCTAAAAGAAGTGGTGGAAGGCCGAGAGCTAGGGGCGTCAGTCACTGCCTATGCCGCCACTGGCGAAGGCAACTTCGGCGAGGAAGAAGGCGAGGCGGTGTACGTAGAACCGCTGACGGCGGAATCGGTCCGGAACGATCGCGCGATGGTGCTTGCAGGGTCGCCAGAAGGTGCATTGAAGGCATACGCGTTGGCAAAGAGCGCCGGCGGGCAGCCTGTTCTGATCGACTGCGCCGGTGATCTAGAGGAGCAGCCGGAGGCACGCTTGGTGGCGCCCCTGATCGAAGAACCGCAGCGGGATGCAGGTTGGGTTCTGGAGATTGCTCATCCGGCGGCCAGCGTGCTGGCTCTGGTGCTGCTGAGGCTGGCGCGTTACCGGCGCATGCGGCAGGCCGTGGTAAACGTATTCGAGCCTGCGAGCGAGCGGGGTAAGGCAGGACTTACGGAACTGCACCAACAGACCACCGGCCTGTTGGCATTCAAACCGTTGGAGAAGAAAGTGTTCGACGCACAACTCAGCTTCAATTTGCTATCGCAGTACGGCGAGGAAGCGCTTAGCAAGCTTTCGGCAGTTGAGCAGCGAATTGAACGGCACCTTGCTACGCTACTAAGCCGTCAAACCGGGGGCACTGCACCACCGCCAATGCCGTCGCTGCGCGTGATTCAAGCGCCGGTGTTTCATGGCTACAGCCAGTCGCTGTGGGTGGAGTTCGATGGAAATATTCAGGCCGAGGAGTTGGGAGAAGCTTTAGCGTCGGCGCAGATTGAGGTGCGGGGGCAGAAGGACGAGCCGCCAAACGGCGTGGGAGCGACGGGCCAAAGCGGGCTGATGGTGGGCGACATTCGTATCGACCGCAACAATCCGCGCGCGGCGTGGCTGTGGGTAGTTGCGGACAATTTGCGAGTGATTGCGGATGCGGCGGCAGATCTGATCAGCGTCCTGGGAACGAAAGGCGAATGACGGGGCGGCTGTCTACAATGGTGGTGGCGATGGTGTGGTTGGCTGGTTGCGGGTATCACACCGGCGGAAAAGCGGATCTGGTCCCGAAGGGCGTGGAGACGATTTCGATTCCCGCGTTCCAGACGACGACCACTCGCTATAAGTTGGTGGATGTACTTCCGCAACAGATCGGGCGTGAATTTACCGCGCGCACGCGTTTCCACATCGTGAACGACCCGAGCGAGGCGGACGCGGTTTTGAACGGCCGCATCAATACAGTTCAAATCTATGCCACTGTGTCGGACCCGACTTCGGGTAAGGCAACAACGATTCAACTCGTAGTTGACCTAACGTTGAACCTGGTGGAAAGAGCCACGGGGCGCGTGATCTACTCGCGTCCGAGCTTCTCTTTTCGCCAGAGTTATGAGGTGGCGATTGACCCACATCAGGTTTTCGATGAGAGCGGTCCGGCACTGGATCGATTGAGCCGGAATGTAGCCCATGACGTCGTGAGCGCCATCGTCGAAAACTTTTGAGTAGCTTCGCGCTGTACTACGTATGACACCGGAACAGTTTTTGGCGCGGATCAGTAAGCAGGCGCCAGCGCCGGCTTACCTGTTCCTGGGACAGGAAGGATATCAGCGCCGAATATGCAAGCAGGCGGTGGTGTCCCGAGTACTTGGTGACGACTCAAGCGGCGAAGGCTTGACTCAGGCCGACCTGGAAGATGTGAGCTTACCGGCCATTCTTGATGACGCGCGCTCACTGTCTTTGTTCTCGGCGGACCGGGTAATTTGGATCGGCAGTGCAGAACTGGCTCTGCCACGGCGGCTGAACGCGAGCGGCGACGAAGGTAGTGATCCGGACAAGTCAGAAGGGGCGCAGCTTGCCGCCTATATGCTAGCCCCGACGCCCGGGACGGTGTTGGTATTTGAGTGCAGCCGGTATGACTTCGCAGGCGAGGATCGCACGAAGCTGGAGCGCGTGCAGAAGTTTTATTCGGCGATTCCCCAGGCCGTGGAGTTCCGGCAGTATAGTCCGGAATCGAGCCGGTTCCTGGCGCAGGAACTTACCAAGCAAAACCGGCTGAAGCTGGCGGGAGCAGAGTTGGCGGTGTTGCTTGACGCGGTGGCAGGAGACGCTAACCGGTTGGCCGCAGAGATAGAAAAACTATCTCTGTTCGTAGGGAGCGAGCGAGCTGTGACTCGGGAGGATTTGGTGGCGTTGGTTCCTAACACGGCACAGAGCACCATCTTTGCGCTAGTGAATGCGCTAGGCAAACGCGACCGGGCTGGAGCATTGCGTTCGCTGGACATTCTGGTGCGCGAGGGCGAGTATCTGCCGCTTGCTCTCACATTCCTGAGTACGCAATTCCGGCTTGCCTT
>CAXUCT010000470.1:0-2936 GCA_964249415.1 uncultured Bryobacteraceae bacterium
GGGGGGGCCAACTCGCCGCTGCTCAAGCGCATCGGCGGGATTCGCAAGCAGTTCGTCACCAACCTGGGTTTTTTGCTGCCGCCAGTACGCGTGACGGACAACTTGTCGCTTCGCTCGCGCGAATACCTCATCATGCTCAAAGGGTCGGAGATCGGGCGCTTTGACCTGCTGCCCGGAAATGAGCTGGCGATCCCCACGGCGAATGCTAGCAAGAGCTTCGGGGGGCAAGCGACGCGCGAGCCGGCCTTCGGGCTGCCGGCATTGTGGATTCCCGCCGAGAAGGTGGATGCCGGGCGGGCGGCCGGATATACGGTGGTCGACACGGTAAACGTAATCGGCACCCATTTTTCGGAGTTAATCGCGCGGCATGCCAGCGAGATGTTCTCGCGGCAGGATACCAAGCTGTTCTGCGATCGCGTTGGGGAGAGTAACCCTAAGGTGGTGGAGGATTTGGTCCCCAAACTGCTCTCGTTAGCAGTAATTCAACGGGTAATTCAGAACTTGTTACGTGAACGCGTTTCGATTCGGGACGGTGTTTCCATTTTGGAAGCGCTGGGGGAAGCGGCGGGAACTACGAAGAATCCGGTGCTGTTAACCGAGTACGTGCGGCAAACGCTCCGGAGGACGGTGGTGAAGCCGTTCCTGAACCCGCGCGGCGAGCTGTCGGCCTACCTGCTCGAGCCGGCGATCGAGCAGACTGTGGAAGGCGCTGTGCAGCATACCGAGCAGAACAGCGTGTTGGTGCTGCCGCCGCAAAAAGTCCGCGACATCGTGCAGCGGATTGAACGCAAGATCGAAAACCGCGAGGTGCCGGTAGCGGTCCTCACCAGTTCCGGCGCACGCTCGTTTCTGCGGCAAGTTATGGAGCCGTCGATGGCCAACCTGTTTTTCATTTCGCACAATGAAGTGCCTTCCGGCGTCAAAGTGCTTTCTTTGGGAGTGATCTAGACCTTCGATGAAAATTAAGTCATACTTCGCCGAATCGATTGCCGACGCGATGGAAAAAGCGCGCCTGGAGCTAGGCCCGGATGCAATGCTCGTCAGTTCGAAGAAGGTGGACAGCGAACTGAGGCACCTGGGGTCTTATGAGGTGGTATTCGGACTGACGGAGGAGATCGCTCCGGCACGTACGCTCACGCGCACGGGCGCTTCGCCGGGGGGGCGCGTGGCGGCGCCGCTACTTGAAGCCGCTTCCGTCCCGCGCGCCAACGACCATCTGGTTCAAGAGCTGGCAGACCTGCGCAAGCAGATCGAGACGGTAAGCCGTTCCGTGTCGCGCCAGAACTATCAGCTGCGGTGGACAGGGGCGAACGCCTCCCCCGAACTCCAGGAGTTGCATGCACAACTGCTGGCGGCGGATTTCTCTGACGAAATGGCTCAGGACTTGGTGGGCGGCGTACAAGCGCGGCTACAGAAGGAGAGCCGCGATGCAGCGCGCCTGAGCCGCCGCGGCGATATGTTGAGCCCTGAGCTATTGCAGGCCACTCTGAATGAAGAGATCGAGTCGCGTTTGACCGTGGTCCCTTCCCTGGGCAAGTCCGGAGAGCGCCGTATCGTGGTTTTAGTAGGCGCGCCGGGGAGCGGGAAGACCACCACGCTGGTGAAATTGGCCGTGCGGCAGGGCGTTGCGGCGCGGGTACCGGTTCAGATCCTCTCGATTGATACGTTGCGCCTGGGCGGGGCTGAACAGTTGGCCTCCTATGCCCGCGTAATCGGAGCTGGTTTCCGGGCGGTTCACTCCGCGGCGGGCTTGGAGCAGGCAATGGAGGAGTATAAGAACAAAACGCTGTTTCTGATCGACACGCCCGGGTACGATGCGGCAAACATCGAAGAGGCCGCCGAACTGCTGGCTTTCCTCAAGCGGAATCCGCAGGTGGAAGTGCAACTGGTCCTGCCGGCTTCTCTCCGGGCGACGGCCGCAGCCCGCATTTTGCAGCGCTTTGCCGCTTTTCAACCGGCCAAGATTCTGTTCACCCGGCTCGATGAGGCCGATACCGCGGGCGCGGTGCTTGAGCCTGCCCTACGGAGCGGACTTCCGGTCTCGTTCCTCGGCAAAGGACAGCAGATTCCCGAGGATCTCGAAGTGGCGTCCTTGCCGCGGCTGATGGAGAAACTCCCGGTCGCGGCGCGGGCGGCCCGTTTAACAGCTGCCTGAGAAGAGCTCCTCGCCATGCAGGCCTACGCCACCGAAAGCACGCCCCTTACGGCGGAAGCGCGCGAGCAGCTCATTCTGGAGCATCTGCCGCAAGTGAACTGGATTGCCTCGCGCATTCACGAGAAGCTTCCGGCAAACATTCAGCTAGATGACCTGATTTCGGCCGGCATCGTAGGGCTAGTGGCGGCGGTCGACAACTACGATCCGGGCCGGAACGCTTCGCTTAAGACTTATGCCGAGTATAAAATTCGCGGGGCCGTACTGGACAGCATTCGCGGTCTGGACGGCGTTCCGGCGCATAAGCGCAAGCGCGTCAAGCAAATGCAACAGGCCATCAAGAGCGCCGAGCAGAAGCTGAAGCGCACGCCGCGCGAAGAAGAGATTGCGGCCGAGCTCTCGCTCACCGTCGAGCAATATCAGCAGTGGACGGTCGAGCTACGAGGAGTCTCGCTCGGCAGCCTCGAAGTGATCGAGGACGGCGAGGAAGTGAGCCTGCTGAAGTTCATCGCCGATGACGAAGAGGACTCACCTGAACGGCTTCTGGAGCGGTCTGAATTAGAACGGGTGATTGCGGATGGGATCAAGAAAATGCCCGAAAACGAGCGCACAGTGTTGACACTTTACTACACCGAAGAGCTCAACTTGCGGGAGATCGCGGGCGTAATGGGTTTGCACCTGACGCGCATCTCGCAGCTGCGCGTGCAGGGCGTATTGCGGCTGAGGGCGTACATGGAGCATAAGTCGCCAAACGGAAAAGGGGTCAATTAATCTCGATGAATAA
>CAXUCT010000471.1:0-2927 GCA_964249415.1 uncultured Bryobacteraceae bacterium
CCCTTCGGCTTGTTGCCGCCACCGCCGCCAAAACCACCGCCCTCAGTCTTCGGCCGTGCTTCGTTTACGTTCATCGTGCGGCCGTTCAACTCCGCTCCATTCAAGGCGTTAATGGCGTTTTCCGCCTCGCCGCGATCGGACATTTCAACGAATCCGAACCCGCGCGATTGACCCGTTGTCCGGTCCGTCAATACGTGCACGCTCTCCACATTGCCATACGGCGTAAATGCGTTCATCAGGTCTTGTTGTGTCGTCTGGAAGCTGAGGTTTCCAACAAAAAGTTTCATCATGAGTTATTGCTCCAATAGGGAATTTGTCTTTGTCGGACTGCTCAGAAACCGAACCAGAAAACCTGAATGCGGAAAGGGGCGGCCGGAAGTGGCCCTCGTAGAGAAGACGGATGCGCGCAAAGACATCTATATTCTAACACCGCGAGATCCCTTCAGAACCATCCACCGGCTGCCCGCAAGCGATAATTCCTTATGATGTCGTCACTTCGCCAAGTCTCACGCCGCTTGGGCAAAGTAGGGATCGCTTTCTCCGTCGCTTTGATCGTTTTTTTGCTCGCGGCCTTTACCAACCAGGGTGGCGTCGGACTCGTTTCCTTCCTCGTCCTGGTCCCCACCGGCATCATCGTACTCCTCCGCAGCTTCCGCTGGGCTCGCCAGAACGCGCTCTGGAGTGTTCGTAACCGCCTCCTGTTCGTCTACGGCCTCTTCGGCGTATTGCCCGTGCTTCTTCTCTTCCTGCTCGTCGGAATGGGCAGTTGGGCCCTAATGAACGAACTCGCCATCTATTTGGCAGGTTCCGCCCTTGACCGCCGTCTCGATAGCCTCAATGCCGCAGTAGAATACATTCGCGGCCAACCGCTGCCGGGTCGTCAATACTCCTCTCCTGAAATCACCAAAGCCTTCAGCCATGCCTTTCCCGGACTGATGGTTTACGTCAAGGATCGGTCGGGCGAACATCGCTATCCTGCCGGTGCCCCCGCCCTTGCCGTTCCGTCCGGATGGAAAAACGTGAATGGCTTGCTCGTATTCGATAGTCACTTCTACGGTTGGGCTCACTTCATCGACAGCGCGGAAGAGATTACCGCCCTAGCTCCTCTCTCCGATTCCATCGTCGAAAACCTGGTTCCCCGTCTCGGTCTAATCACGCTTTTGGAAAACACAGAAAAGGATGTTCCTCGCCGCCCAGTCGCTGCCGCGGGCTCTCTTACTTGGACAACGGTCGACAATCTGTCCGGAGATCCCGACATGAAACTCGATGTCGCTTCCAAAATCCGTTACTCGAACCGCATTCCACCGCCTGTGAGCCGCTTCGATATCCCTGTCTTATGGCCTTCCACTCGGCCGCATTTTCACATGGAAGCGCCTGGCAAAACCTTTGACGGCGTCTTGTGGGTCTATTCCCGCCCTTCGGCCGTATTGCGCACTTTCTTTACGCGATCGGAAGTTTTTCGCGGCGTGCTCTTCGATGCTGTTATCGCCATTGCTGTCCTGTTCCTCTTGGTAGAAATCATTGCTGTCATCATCGGCGTCTCTTTGTCCCGACGCATCACCGGCGCCATTAAGCAGCTCCACGAAGGCACTCGCCGAGTCATCCACGGCGACTTCGGACACCGCATCGCCGTCGCGAACAGCGATCAACTCGGCGAACTCTCTCAGTCTTTCAACCAGATGACCGGCAATCTCGAACGCCTTCTGATCGTCGAGAAAGAAAAAGAGCGCCTCCAAACGGAGGTCGAAATCGCCCGCGAGGTCCAGGATCAGCTTTATCCCAAAGAGGCGCCTCCTATTTGCGGACTGAAGCTCACTGTTCGTTGTGATCCCGCTCGCATGGTCTCCGGCGATTACTACGATTACCAGGAAATCGCCAAAGGCAGGCTGGCGTTTGCCATCGGCGATGTCGCGGGCAAGGGCATTTCCGCCGCCCTGCTTATGGCCACCTTGCACGCCGCTTGGCGCGCCCAGATCACATCGTATGCTCCGCTCACAAGCAGTGACTGCGCCCAGCAACCGGAGCTCGATACCTCACGCCTCGTCTCCGCTCTTAATAAGCAAATCTACGCGCACACCGCGCCTGAGAAATACGCCACCTTCTTTTTCGCTCTCTTTGACGAGGCTACCCGCACCCTTACCTACACCAATGCGGGCCACCTGTCTCCGCTGCTCGTGCGAAATGGCGATGTCAGCCCGCTCGACTCCAACGGAACAGTAGTTGGCGCGTTCCCCTTCGCGCGGTACGACGACAGCTGTGTGATTATGAACCCCGGGGACCTGTTGGTCTGCTACACCGACGGCATCACAGAACCTGAAAACGCCTATGGAGAAATGTTCGGCGAAGAACGAATGATCGATTTAGTCAAAAAGCACGCTCACCGGGAAGACCACGAAATCGTCGCCATCGTTCTCGACACCGTCCGTAGCTGGACCGGCACGCCCGAACTGCACGATGACATGACCCTGCTTTTGGCCCGCCAAGTCAAAGTCGCGTGAAGATCCTCCTTGCAGCCGAAATGCGCGAAGTGGACCGGCTCACCATCGAGCGTGGAATCCCCGGCCTCGTGCTCATGGAAAACGCAGGTAGCCGCGTCGTTGACTTTCTTCGCGAGACCTTCGCCCCGCTTACGGATCACCGCATTTTGGTGGTCTGTGGAAAAGGCAACAATGGGGGGGATGGATTCGTCGTGGCCCGGCAACTGGTCACTCGCCATCTCTGCCGCCAGCTGACCGTCCTCGAACTCTTCGACCCTTCCACCCTCACCGGCGACGTCCAGGCAAACCGCCGCATGCTCGATGCCTGCGGCTGTCCCGTCCTGCGCAATTTACCGAACGAAGCCCATTTGGCAACGCTTGTCATCGATGCCATTCTCGGTACAGGTTTGAGCGGTCCGGCGCAAGGCGCTTCGCTCGATGGCATCCGGC
>CAXUCT010000472.1:0-2924 GCA_964249415.1 uncultured Bryobacteraceae bacterium
CTTCTGCCATGTGGACAACGTATACCGCATCCGCGACAGCAAGGGGAAACGGCTCGAAGATGTGGGCGACATGCTGATTGCATCCAATCCTTTGCTTGGTGGGCGCTCGTTCATCTACGAACGTGAGGTGCGCAAGCATATTGGAGACTACACGCTGTTTCTGGCCGGGCTCTTTCCAGAGCATGTGACGCGGATTGGACGCGATAAGACACGGCTCGACGGGTTTGTGGATTACATGAAGGCCGGAAAAGAATCCTACTCTATTGTGGCGGCCTTTAATCAATTTGAATTTAGAAACCAGGCACCTCTGTTCCGGCGTTTGGCCGACCGGTTCGAGCTGTGCGTGTTCGGACTCAATCTAGTTAAGCAAGACTTAGCTGATCGGCAAAACGCTTCCTACCGGCACTTACAGGGATTACTTACGTAACTTGATTGTTTCGGATCATCCAGGCTGGTATCAAGATCAAAAGAACGCCCGACGCGAGAAAGACGGAATCCCAGAGCAGGTGATTGCCGTTCTGCACAACATGGTGAACCTGGAGGATCTCATGGTCAATTAGCCCTTCGACTAAGTTGAAAATTCCCCATCCCAGAAAGAGTGATGCCAGGAAGGTTCGACCGGATAGCAGGGCATCGGATTGCTTGATTGCGCGCCAGAGCAACGCGAGTCCGGCTACCGTCATCAGCCAGGTAAAGGCGTGAAACAGGCCATCCCAAAACATGTTGATCTCTTCGTTAGCAAGCGTGGTGCGGGGCACCCAGTTCGACAGCATATTGTGGAGCTGAAGGATTTGATGGAACAGAATGCCGTCGGCAAAGCCACCTAGCCCAATACCCAGCAGCGTGCCGGAGGCAATGAGTGGGGCGGCGATTACCCATTGCGAGCTCGTTTCGGACGGCCGAAGTAAAGCAAGGCAACAATGCCGAGGAAGAGGGGGAAGGGCGCGAGTGTTGCGAGCAAGTTCAGCCCAAAGCCGCCATTGAAAATGCCTGCCCGGACTTGTTGACCAGCTTGCGTATGACAGAGCGGGCACGCGCTGATGCGGGCGCATAACAAAGCGGCCGTCGAAAAAAGTGGCTTTGTTGGCGACATAGTTACTTGTAAGGATTGAATGAACGGAGGCTATCAAGGAATATATAGCGCGCGCGGTGCTCGTCGCGAGCGACATGCGGGCTGGCGGTCAGGTGCATGAATTCGTATCCGTCAGCCTCCGTATAGGCGGGCCATTCGGGTAGGCCAGGACTGTTGGGATTGCCGGTTTTGGCGAAGTTGGCCCAGTAAGTGGACACAAGGTTCGAGAGCGTGTAATCGGCGGGGCGCCACGGAAGCTTCTTCGAAGAAAGCGCGCCGAAGACGAACGCGATCTCCGAGGAGTGGTAAGCGGTTGGTTCGCTACTCGGATCTTGGGCGGCCTCCGGGGCGAGCGGAGTAACCTGGTCGAATTTGTATCGGAAGACCGGCGATTGGCCAGTCTCAGTTTGTATCTCGAGCCATTTCCAAGTGGAGTAGGCGATGAATTGGTCCCCGGCAAGATCCTGCGCCGAGCGTTTTGCCTGGATATCCGTGTCCGCTTGGTAAGCCTTTAGAAATTTGTCAGCATCCGCGCCGAAGAGTGCGTGAGCGCGAGCGGCAAAGTTCTGGGTGGTAGGCGCTTGGCCTTTGAAGAACGCTTTGTAGCTGCCTTCATCCGCATTCCATCCGGCTAGCAAAGGAATGTGTGTTTGACGGCCTGCGCGGAAAATGGAATACACATCTTCGGGCAGAAAATAGCCATCGATTACCGGCGAAAAGCGGATGGTGTCCTGCTTCAGAGCGGCGTTGAGGAGATCAGCAGCAGACTTGGCGCGGAGAGCTTGAAGCGACGATGTCCCTAGCGATGATTCCGCAAAGGCGGCATCTTGTTTCTCACGTTCGGCGGCTGGTTTGAGAAGGAGTCCGGCACCAAAGAAGGCTCCGCTTTCGCCTATGGCCCGCTCAAAAAGACCTTGCGCGAGCGGAGAGGCCATTTGCGCGCTGACCGAGAACGACCCCGCTGATTCCCCAAAGATGGTGATGTTATTTGGGTCGCCGCCGAACAGGGCGATGTTGTTTTTGACCCATTCAATGGCCGCCAGCTGATCAAGGAGGCCGTAATTGCCGGTGGCATTGTGGCCCGATTCTTTGGCGAGATCGGGATGCGTGAAGAAGCCGAAGAGTCCCAGCCGGTAATTCATGCTGACCACGATGACGCCTTGCTTTGAGAGATTGGCGCCGTCCTGTCGGGGCTCGGAAGAGGACCCGGCCGCGTAGCCTCCGCCGTAGATCCAAACCATGACGGGCAGGCGCGATGCCGTGGGTGTCGCGGGCATCCAGATGTTGAGAGATAAGCAGTCTTCACTGGGCCCGCTGTCGCGAAAGACCATGTCGGGGAAGATGGGACCTTGCATGCAGCGCGCACCGAACTCGGTAGCTTTTCGCACGCCTGTCCAGGACGGAGCGGGTTGCGGCGCTTTCCAACGGAGAGATCCGACGGGCGGCGCAGCGTAGGGAATGCCCTTGAAAGCGCGAACCTTATTATCGGCGCTGAGGACGCCTTCGAGAACGCCCTTAGGCGTGCGGACTTGCGAGGTTTGCAACTGGGCAGTCGCGGGCAGCGGGACGATAGCGATGAGGGCGAACAGGACCTGACAGCTCATGCACGATACGGCGGGCGCCGGGATCTTCATCATTGCTCCTGAAGGATAGTATCGCGGCGGGAATCATTGCTTTTCCGTTGGTCCTCTTTGCGGCCCGCTAATTGATAGTGGCCGGTTTGGCCTTTGCCCCCACCACAATTGAAAAAACGAACCCAAAATCAACTTCGTTCGGTAAAATCGCCCACCAGCCCAATCACTCCTCCTGCCCTACCCCGATAATCTATGAGAGCGCTGCCTGTCAAGCGGGA
>CAXUCT010000473.1:0-835 GCA_964249415.1 uncultured Bryobacteraceae bacterium
GGGCCTGCCGTCTACAATCACCGTGCAGGAACTGGGCAAAGAAGTAACCATCAAAACGCCCATGCTTTTGCTCAAGTTCACGAAGAGGCTGGTTTCATTCGGCACATTGAAGATGCGCCGGGCGATGTTGTAGCCGCTGAGCTCCGCAGCGAGTGTATGGCGGCCGCTGCCCAAGGACAGGGTACAGGGTGCATTGCACGCGAGATCTGATCTGCCGTCCACAATGATGCTCGCTCCGGGCGGTTCAGTGAGTAGTTCGACATCGCCGCCTTGGGATGGAACGGCTTGAGCCGGCGTCATGGCTGCCGGCATAGTTTTTTTCGATAACTGCAGTAGCGGCGTACCAGGAGTATTATCCGGCTTGGCGGCGCGACGATCCGGCTCCGTGATCTCCAGGCCTTCGGGCGGCGGAGAGATGGGTGCCGACTTCGTCTCGAGCACCTGCAGGGGCAAAGCCGGCCCTGAGTTTGAGCGCACGATGAAAACGACCGTCGCCCCGATTGCGAGGCACATCGCCAGCATGAGACTTAGCTTCTTTCCAATGGAGGAACCTTGCGGGCGCTCGCCGGGTTCAGCAGCGCCGTCGTCTGATCGCCGCCTCTGCAGCGTTGGCAAATCATACGGTATGGGTTCCGGAATGGAGATAATTGGGCCAGTTCGCGCAGCCGCGCCGCTCCATTCCTCACGACCCTCGGCAAGCGCGGCGCCGTTGGCGACCGCTGCAGCCCCAACGAGATGTTTCCGCGCCACGGGAACCCATGCCGGAGACTCCTTCAGCGCAACCGCTAGCGCGCCGATAAACTCCCGACACGAAACGAAACGCTCGCCTGGGTCC
>CAXUCT010000473.1:845-2888 GCA_964249415.1 uncultured Bryobacteraceae bacterium
TGGGTCCTTGCTTAACGCTCGTTCAAGTACTTTGCCGGATGCTTCGGGCAGCGTATCGTTCAGGTGTTCCGCGCGTACTGGATCCTGTTTGCATATCGAATAGAAAAGCCCAGGGAGGTCATCCCCTGTGAAGGGCTTGGCTCCCGTGAGTAGTTCATAGACCACGACTCCGAGCGAGAACTGATCCGAACGCCCGTCCACGGTTGTGCCTTGAACCTGTTCGGGCGACATGTAGTTTGGTGTTCCGGTTATGCTTCCGGCGGGCGTGATCTCTCCCGCGATGAGCTTAGCGACACCGAAATCGGCAATCTTGGCTAACCTTTCGCCGGTCTCGCTTAGATCCGAGATGATGATGTTTGCCGGCTTGATGTCGCGGTGCAAGATTCCTTTTCGGTGAGCGTAGTCGAGCGCTTCGGCCACTTGCCGGAAGAAGTCCATCAGCGCGGCGGCGTCTGGAAGCGAGTCCTCCCTCAGCATCTCTTCGAGCGATGCCCCGGGGACGAACTCCATGAAAATGTAGGCGAACTCTTCCTGCTCCAGAACGTCGTAGACCGTGATGATATTCCGGTGCGACAACGCGCCCACAGACTGGGCTTCTTGTAGCAAGCGCCGGCGCAGACGTTCGCGCTCATCTGCCTCCGTCAGGTCGAGTAGATGGATAGTCTTGATGGCGAGTGTGCGGCCGATAGCCGGATCGAGCGCCTTGTATACGACACCCATTGCACCGCGCCCCAGTTCCTCCAGGATCTGATAGCGGCCAACCTGAGTCACGCCCTTCAGTATAGTGCGGCGTCGCGCCGCAAAAGCCTCTAAATATGGGGGCTTGTGACATGCCGGGGAGGGAATTCTTCGGCATCCTCATCCGCTGGCTGACCCGCGCGGCTCGGTTTCCAGGTAGCGCACATACTAACGTTGTTGTGCCGCAGTGAATTCGTTTGCCCGGACGGTCCAATGGGGCGAACTCTGCACGACGGTTGTTAGCATGAGATTACTCCCCATGATTCCTGAGGTGATTCAGGAAGGACTCACCTTCGACGATGTCCTTCTGCAGCCCGCCCATAGCCAAGTTATTCCGTCTGAAGCCGATACAACTACGCGGTTGACCGCCAAGATTGAGCTAAGGATCCCCATTCTAAGCGCGGCCATGGATACGGTTACGGAATCGCACATGGCGATTGCGCTGGCGCAGCAGGGCGGCATTGGAATCATCCATCGCAACATGCCGATCGATAAGCAGGCAGAAGAGGTGGATCGCGTGAAGCGCAGTGAAAGCGGGATGATTGTGGATCCCGTCACCATTGAACCCGAGCGGAAGATTTCCGAGGCGCTGGATCTGATGAGCCGTTACCGCATCTCCGGCGTTCCGGTGACGACGAACGGGAAGCTGGTAGGCATACTGACAAATCGCGATCTACGTTTCGAGAGTCGCTATCACCTGCCTATTTCAGAGGTGATGACGAAGCACGATCTCATCACGGTTCCAGTGGGGACGACGCTTGAGGAAGCGCAGAAGATTCTTCATAAGCATCGCGTGGAAAAGCTTCTAGTGGTGGACGATCATTATGTTCTGAAGGGCCTGATTACCGTTAAGGACATTCAGAAGAAGTTGAAGTATCCCAATGCGGCCAAGGATTCGCAAGGCCGTCTGCGCGCCGCGGCGGCTATCGGCGCGACCGGTGATTTTCTGGAACGGGCGCAGGAACTCTGCCGGCGAAAGGTGGACGCCATCGCCATCGATTCGGCGCACGGGCATAGCCAGCGCGTGATGGACGCGTTGAGAGCTGTAAAGGCGGCGCTACCTAACGTACAAGTGCGGGTGGGAAACGTGGCATCCTATGAGGGCGCTCGCGATCTGGTTCGCCTGGGAGCAGACGGCATCAAGGTGGGGATCGGCCCGGGTTCCATCTGCACGACGCGCGTTGTGAGCGGCGCCGGCGTTCCGCAGATTACGGCCATTGCCGAGTGCTCAAAGGCGACACGCGACGCAGGGGTGCCACTGATATCGGATGGCGGCGTTAAGTATTCAGGCGACATCACAAAAGC
>CAXUCT010000474.1:0-2569 GCA_964249415.1 uncultured Bryobacteraceae bacterium
GTCGGACGCCTGGTAAAGTGGCTCGGCGAAGCGCGCGTCGTGCAGATCGGCTTCATCTCCACCTTCCTCGGCGACGTGCTCATCGGGTTTACACACACCATTGGCCAATTGCTCTGGGTAGCTGGCTTTGCGAATGCCGGCGGCGCTGGCCTGCGTCCCGCGCTCACCAGTCTGATCACGCAAAAAGCGGGCCGGCGCGAGCAAGGCGTCATCATCGGCCTCACGCAATCGCTCATGTCAGTCGCTCAAATCACCGCACCCCTGATCTCCGGCCTGCTCATCGACGCCAGCGATCGACTTCACAATCAGCACTTCCTCACTGCCTGGGCCGTTTGGGCCGGCGTGCTGGCCGGTCTGGCCCTCCTCTTTCAAACTCGCAAGGTCGTCTCAACTCCGGCAGCGCTTTGAACCCGCAGGCATTCTTTCCGAAACTGCGTCCGTCCGAGTGGGCCTTGACCGCTTACTTCGCCTACGTCGCGGTCCTCCCGCCTTTCTTTGGGGACCGCCCCCTTCTCAAATTTCAACCCATCCTCGTGCTTCTCGCGGTCGCCTCACTCCTCCTACTCCTCGCGGCCGCCGAACAGCGCGCCCCTTTTGCCTCGGCTCTTTCTTACCTCCGCGACTGGCTGCCCGTACTCCTTACGCTCGCCGCCTTTCGCGAAATGGAATTTTTCCTCCCCCACCGGTACACTCATAGCTACGAACAAGTCTGGATTCTCCAAGATCACTTATTGCTCGGTACTTGGCATGCACGCGCTACGGTCGAAGCCTTCGGTAAGCTCGTCCCGTTCTATCTCGAGCTTTGTTATCTCCTGGTCTACGGCCTGCCCGCATATTGCATCGCCTTGCTTTACGCAAATGGTAAACGCGCGCTCGTGGATCGATTCCTGCTCATCTATCTGACCGGAACGCTCACCTGCTACGCCCTGTTCCCCTACTTCCCGTCCGAGCCGCCCCGCATCGCCTTCCCGGCCTGGGATGAGCCCAGCTTTTACACCTCCCTACGGCGCCTGAACCTGTTCGTGCTCAGCAAAGGCACCATTCACGCCGGCGTCTTCCCCAGCGCTCACGTGTCGTCGGCATTTTCCGCAGCCTGGGCCATGTTTCTCCTTCTGCCGCAACGCCAAGGCCTCGGCTGGGCCCTGCTCTTCTACGCCATCAGCGTATCGGTCGCGACCGTCTATGGCCGTTACCATTACTCCGCCGATGTCCTCGCCGGATTCGCCCTGAGCCTGCTAGCCGGCCTCTTGTGCCTATTTCTGCACTCCCGGAAAATCCCGTCAGCCTGATCTGCGCCATTTTTGCCCGTCCACCGTACTGCCATTCGCTCCCCGTCCTAGGTGTGGCTAGCGGTACCAGCTTGGGTCCCTTAACCCTCCAGTAGCAATATCGTTTCCTCTCAACTTCGGGCAAATTGGGATCACTGACACGGAGCCATACGCACCAAACGGGACAAGTCGAAAGCGACGGTCAGGAATAAATCACATCAGGGACATCATGAAAAAAACTATCCTCTCTCTCTTTGCTTTTGGCGCAGTTCTGTCGGCCGCGCCCGTTTCCGTCACCTTCGTAAGCGCCACCAGCGAAATCGGCCCTTATACCTTGAGTGTCAACGGCCAGAGCACGCAGGCTATGTGCATGGACGACTTCCTTACGGTTAGCCCCAACGAGAAGTGGAACGCCAACGTCACCGCCGTGAATAGCGGGAACTACGCCAACACTTACTTCGGCAACAAAACGGTAAGCGCATACGGCAATACCTTCACTAGCGCCAACATCTACGGCGCCGAAGCCTATCTCTTCAACCAAATCATGCAGCCTAAGGCGGACCGCACCGACATTCAAGAGGCTGCCTGGGCCATCATGGACTCCAACACGTTGAATCACGTCGTCAGCAGCAATAACACGGCTGTGGAATGCTTCCTGCAGCAGGCGTTCGACAATGACTCCAGCTTCAACACGTCGGGCTACGAGATCGTTTCCCAAGTCAATCCCGGATGCGATGCCCCGCAAGAATTCATGATGCACTCCGCGGCCACCCCGGAACCCGCCAGCTTCGCTCTCTTCGGGCTCGGGTTCGTTGCAGCCGGAGCCACCCGCTTCCTTCGCAAGAAGAAGCAGCTCACCACGCAGGCGTAAGCGTAAAGCAACGTCCCACCACGCTGACCGGCCGGTGTCTCACTGGCCGGTCAGACTGTTTCCGGAACCTGTCCCGCCATCCTTTGCCGCGCCGTAATAAATCCCATTAAAAAGAAACTTGAACGTCGCCTGCGGCTGTCCGCGAAAGGCCACCTCTGGCCCCAACAGAAACACCTTGCCTGATCCCATCCGCGCCTCTGCAATCGCCACACCGCCCTCCAAATACTGCTGGCCCCACGCCCACCCGCTGTGCCGCGGCGTGCTGTTTGGAAACCACGCCACAGGCACCGCGCCCTTCATGCCCGCATCCGGGTTCAACCGGAACACCGGGCTGTTGTCGAAAAACACATCCACGCTTTCCGGCACGCCGTAGGCCAGCGGACTCTCCGTATCCACCTTCGCCGTCAACAGTGATCCTGGAATGTAATAC
>CAXUCT010000474.1:2579-2872 GCA_964249415.1 uncultured Bryobacteraceae bacterium
TCTGCGTCGGCAGCGTCCGCTCCTTTCCATCTGCCCCGCGCTCTGTCAACGCGCTTTTCACTGGCAAATCGAGATAGCCGGCCAACGACGTCGACGAGCCGATCGCGATGGCAGTTCCGCCCAACCGCGCGAACTCGCGAATCTCCGGCACCGTCTTCTCCGCCGTCACGCGCCCCAGCCACGCCCGGTACTCCGCCGGAATCTCTTCCGCTTTCGGTTGGCGCGACAAAGGCCCGTCCCCTCGGCCCGTCACTCCCGGCGCCCGAATGGCGCCATCGGTGAACACGATCACG
>CAXUCT010000475.1:0-2821 GCA_964249415.1 uncultured Bryobacteraceae bacterium
TCGAACGCGACACCGCGCCGAAATCAACTCCCATCAGCCGAAGAAGGTTTTCTCCATGCTCCATAGAGCGACTGTCTCTCCGCTTGTTTGCTCATTCCTTGTATTCTGCGCCTGCGCGATAGCTGCTTCCGGCGAGGACATTCCCAACATGACGTCGCCTCCGAAAGCCGGCAAGGTCGAATTGTTCCCGGAGAGCGCTTTAAAGCCGGGGATGAAGGGCGTCGCCTGGACCGTCTTCCAAGGCAGTAAACCCGAGCCTATGCCGGTCGAAATCATCGGCGTATGGCAGAACATGTCGGGTCCACATCAGGACATCATTGTCGCCAAGCTCACCGGCAAAGCAGAACGTACCAACGTGGCCGGAGGCATGAGCGGCAGCCCTGTTTACATTGATGGCAAACTCGTCGGCGCGGTCGCGCTTCGCCTCAGCATATTCTCCCCGGATGCTATTTGCGGCATCACGCCCATCCGTCTGATGCTCGATGTGAGCGAATTCGACAAGGCCCGCCCCGCTGGTGCCCGCACGCCCGATCGCGCCGGCAGTTCTCTCAAGACCGTTCAAGAGCAAAGCGGCGTGCCCATGCCCAGCCAACTACTCGCGCGCGTCCTGGCCGCGGCACCCTCGGGAAGCATGCCTGAACTCCATACTATGGCGCCCATCGCGACGCCTATCGCCATGTCCGGCTTCTCGGACGAAGCGGTTCACGAATTCGCACCCATCTTTAATGAACTCGGGCTCGCTGTCTCGCAAGGCGGCGCAGGTGGCGCACTCAATTCCGCCACGCCTGCCAACGATTGGGCGAGCTCCTTGCAGCCCGGCGAAGGCGTAGCCGCCGTGCTCGTCTCCGGCGACATGACGATGACCGCCGGGGGAACCGTAACCTACAACGACGGCAAGCGCATTCTGGCTTTCGGGCACCCCATGTTTAATCTCGGGCCCGTCGACATGCCCATAGCGAAAGAGGAAGTCATCACCACGCTGGCCTCCTCTTATCAGCCCACCAAGATGGGGAACGCTTCCGAAGTGGTTGGGGCACTGCGCCAGGATCGTCACAGTGGCATCGAAGGCGAACTCGGTGAAACCGCCCAGATGATTCCCGTCACCATGCACGTCCGCTCCTTCGACCGGGAGAATACTGTCCGCAAAGCGCAAGACTTTCACTTCAATGTCTTTGTCGACCAGAAATGGACCCCGTACCTGATGATGGCCACGCTGTTCAATTCACTCTCGAACCTCAACGACTTCTCCGAAGAGGCCACCTACCGCCTCCATGGCGAGCTACAGGTGGAAGGTCAACACCGCGTCGAACTCACCACTATGCAGGCGCCTGCCAGTACTCCCATTCCCACGCCTATGCTGCTGGCCGGCTGGTGGGGCGATAAGTTTAATCGTCTGTTCGTGAACTCCAATAAGCTACCCAAGCTGAACGCCGTCAATGTCACCGTGGATCTGATTCCGGAACGCCGCATCGCGGAGATCGAATCCGCTTGGATAGCCGACAACAAGGTCGCGCCCGGCTCTGAAGTTCCGGTGAAGGTCTTTCTCAGACCGTATCGTGGCGACCGCATTGAGCGCACGGTCACGGTGAAGATTCCAGCTGGCCTACGACGCGGCGAGCACCAGATCCTGTTCAGCGATGCCGACACCTTGAGCCGTTTCCAAAATATCGCCAGCTCTCTCAACCGGATCGAGGATGTCCCGCAAACCGTTGCGCTCCTTAATGAGGAGCGCAGTAACAATCGCCTCTACGTCTCGCTCATAGAATCGCAACCTACCGTCTACTCCGACGAGAAAGTTCTACCGGATCTGCCCGCTTCCGTGCTCAACGTCATGCAGAGCGGCCGCGCCACCAATCATCAGTTCGTCAGTTCGCCGGAAAGCGCGCACGAGCAGTCTTCCGTCCCTTTCGACGTAGTCGTTACCGGCAATTACTCGCTCAAAGTGAACGTAAATTAGGCCGTTCTTCTCACTCCTACTCATGCACACCTACTCGGGATTGCGCCGGGCCGCCGCTTTCTTGGCTATAGCAGCCGTTCCTATTCTTTGCCTGGCTGTGGAGACCCACATTTGGGAACAGTCCGACCAGGCTGAATTCGGGCGCGGCACTCCCAAGAATCTCTCTATCCGCAGCGACGGCCACATTAGCCTCGCTCCGCAGTTCAAAGAGTTGGATAGCACCGGAGTCCCGTATCTCTGGGCCGTCGCGCAGGATTCGAAAGGCACTCTGTTTTATGCGGGCGGCGCGCCCACCGGCGCCACAGCCAAGATCTTTGCTCTTTCGCCCAATCGCAAGCCGCGCACACTGGCCGAGATCACCGGCCTCGAAATTCACGCTCTCGCGGTTGACTCCCAAGACCGCCTCTACGCCGCCGTGCTGCCCGACGCCAAGATCTATCGCATCGACCAAACGGGCAAACCGCAGCTGTTCTTCGATCCCAAAGCGAAATACATCTGGTCCATGGTCTTTGATCGCAGTGGCAATTTGTTTGTCGCCACCGGCGATTCCGGCCTTATCTATCGCGTCACACCCGACGGTAAAGGCGCTAAGTTTTTCGACACGGAAGAAACGCACGCCCGCTCCATGATCCTCGACGACGCGGGCAACCTGATCGTCGGCACCGAACCGAGCGGTCTCATCCTGCGCATTACGCCCAAAGGCGAAGGCTTCGTTCTCTACCAAGCCAACAAGCGCGAGGTGACGGCGGTCGCGGAACACGACGGCATCATCTACGCCGCTGCGGTCGGCAGCAAAAGCACTGCGCCTACGGTAACCGGTCCCCCTCCGGTGCTTCCCTCAAACCCCGCGCCGGTCGCTCCCAC
>CAXUCT010000476.1:0-1094 GCA_964249415.1 uncultured Bryobacteraceae bacterium
GATACGTTCGATCCGATCGGACGCGCAGCAACATTTCCAAGCGAGATTACGAGACCGGCTGCGAGAGTTGCTGGCCGATGCCGCGATTTCAGAGGCTCGCCTAATTGAAGAGGCGGCTCTCCTGGCGGAACGTTCGGACATTCAGGAAGAGTTGACTCGCCTCAGCGCCCATACAAAGGAGCTACGGCGCATACTTGCCAGTGGGGGCGAGATCGGAAAGAAACTGGACTTTCTGCTGCAGGAGTTGAACCGCGAGACAAACACGACGTTATCCAAGACATCCGGAGTCGGTGAAGCAGGTTTGACCATTACTGCTCTTGCTCTCGGGATCAAGGCTAACATCGAAAGAATACGGGAACAGGCTCTCAATCTTGAATAGCCCCTCACTTGAAGATCACCAGCGCGAAACGATTGTTTTCATCATTTCTGCCCCTTCCGGATCTGGAAAGTCAACTCTTGTGAATCGCTTGCTCGCCAGTGAGTCTGGCCTGCGTTTTTCGGTGTCTTACACAACACGGAAACTGCGCGGCAATGAAAAGGCGGGGGAAGATTATGTCTACATCTCCCGCCAGGAGTTCGAAGAGCGCCGCTCACGAGGCGAGTTTCTGGAGCACGCCGAAGTATTTGGCAACTACTACGGAACAAACCGCGAAGTACTACGACAGGCTCACCGCGAAGGAAAAGACCTAATCCTCGACATTGATGTTCAAGGTGCGAGACAATTAAAAGAAAGTATTCCGGAGGCGGTTAGCATTTTTATCTTGGCCCCTTCACGCGACATCCTGGAACAACGATTGCGGTCGCGATCTGAGGATTCCGAAGACACAATTCAGCGACGGTTACGCGATTCGGCCGACGAAATAAGTAATTACATACAGTACGATTATGTGCTGGTAAATCATCAGGTGGAAGAATCCGTGGCTACCCTGACGTCAATCGTCAAGGCAGAGCGGGTTCGCCGCTCGCGGATGGAAGAACAGATCAGGCCGATCCTGAGGAGTTTCGAGGATGGACCTCCGTCTCTCTTTTGAATATCGGTTTTTGCAGCAATAGGAGAACAAAATGGCGGAGAGAAGAAGTACCCACTGTATTCC
>CAXUCT010000476.1:1104-2812 GCA_964249415.1 uncultured Bryobacteraceae bacterium
CGATGTTTCCGGCAGCACCTACCGGTTCATCATTGTGGCAGCGAAACGAGCTCGGCAATTGCAGAATGGGCAGCGAAGCGTTCTGCCGGCGGCGAACCGTAAACCCACTGTCCTGGCTATGGAAGAGGCTCGCCGCGGATTAGTTCCGTATGAAGATGCAACCCAGCAGGAAGAGTTAGAGCGGGCTCTAGCAACGGAATAGCGCGCGGTTCATGAACGTCGTCCTTGGTGTTGGAGGCGGAATCGCCGCCTACAAAGCGGCTGAACTGGTCCGGGTACTTCAAAAGCGCGGACACGATGTCCGTGTGGTTATGACCGATGGAGCGCAGGAATTCATCCGTCCCCTTACGTTTGCCGCTCTGACTGGACACAAGGTCGTTACCAGTCTCTGGTCGAGCGACGATGGCGAGGAAACGCTTTCAAGCGCTGTCGAACATATTTCTGTAGCTCAGGAAAATAAATTGTTGATCGTGGCACCGGCGACGGCTGACCTGATTGCAAAGTTTGCCTCCGGACTAGCTGACGACTTTCTGACCACGTTGTATTTGGCCTTTACAGGTCCAGTCGTTCTTGCTCCGGCAATGAATACCGCAATGTGGAACCACCCAGCGACGCAGGACAACCTGAACGTTCTTCGCGAACGCCACTGCTTTGTTGTCGATCCTGATGAAGGATGGTTGGCTTGTGGGACCGTGGGCGCCGGGCGCTTGCCCGATCCTGCACGAATAGCCGAGCAGATAGACGCGATCACTCACCCAAAGAAAGATCTGAACGGCGAGTCCATCCTGATTACCGCCGGTCCCACTCAAGAGCCGATTGATCCGGTTCGTTACATCAGCAATCGCTCGAGTGGCAAGATGGGTTATGCCATCGCAGAAGCTGCCGCGCGACGTGGTGCGCGTGTCCTGCTCATCTCCGGCCCGGTGAGCATTCCGGCTCCGCATTCGGTTCGCACGGTGTTTGTCAGGACCGCTCATGAGATGCGAAAAGCTGTTATGGAACACCTGAGCGACGCTACCATCATCATCAAGAGTGCGGCAGTAGCTGACTACCACGTCTCTGATGTGCCCAAACAGAAGTTGAAAAAGACAGCTACACGGCTTTCGCTGGAGCTTGATCCGACGCCCGACATCCTGGCAGAGATTGGTCAGCACAAGGGCGACCGCCTCCTGATTGCCGAGACGCAGAATCTGATCGAAGAGGCGAAACGAAAGATGGCTTCGAAAAACTGCGACATGGTTGTAGCCAACCTGGTCAATCAGGACGGACTTGGTTTTGAGTCCGATCAGAACGAAGTGGAAATCATCACGCGCCTGGGCCACAAGGTACACGCCGGCCCTGCGAACAAGAGTGAAATAGCCGAGCGCATTCTCGACCAGGTTGCCACTCTTCATCTCTCTTTGCGCGCCGACGACTTCTCGGCGTGAGCGTACTGTCATGACACGTGAGCAAATCAGATCTTATTTGGAGTTCTATCGTGATCTGGGCATTGAATCCATTTACCTGCGTCGCCCCGAACCGGCCATAGAAAGCAAGGCAGCTATTCAAGAAGCCTCAATCTCGGTCGTGCTTCCCAGTCTCGCCCCCGCCAACGATACGCTCGACATGATTCGCCTTGATATCGGCGACTGCAAGCGTTGCCGTCTTCACGAGGGCCGTCTGAACATCGTATTTGGTGCTGGCAACGAAAGGTCCCGCCTTGTTTTTG
>CAXUCT010000477.1:0-1305 GCA_964249415.1 uncultured Bryobacteraceae bacterium
TAGCGGTGGCGTCCGTGACGCTCTCGATAGGAATGATGCAGCTTCCGCCCGCTATGGTGTCTGCGCCCTTCAAAATTTTACTGTTTGTGTTGGTGGATGGCTGGAACCTGGTGATTGGGTCTTTGATGAAGAGCTTCTATCAATGACTTTCCGGAGGCTCGGGTGACCCCTCAATTTGCCGTCGACATTATCGGGCATGCGCTGATGGCGGCGTTCTGGATCTGCGCGCCGCTGCTCGCCATCGCTTTCACGCTCGGCATTGTGATCAATCTCATTCAGATCGCCACCTCCTTGCAGGATCCCGTCTTCAGCACCGTCCCGCGGTTAGCGGCTTCGCTCGCCGGCATGCTGCTGCTGCTGCCGTGGATGCTGCATACCGCGATCACCTACACCATTTCCATCTTCGGGAACCTGCCGCAGTATGCGCGGTGAGCTCACTCTCTCCGCCTCTACCCTCTTCGCGTTTGTTCTAGTGCTCACGAGGATGTTAGGAACCTTCGTATTCATTCCACTCCCGGAGCGCGACGCCGGACCAAGCGCCCCACGGATTGTGTTGGCTTTGGCGAGCACGATTACGCTTTTGCCCCGTTGGCCGGTCGTTGATGCAGCGCAGATCACCGTGAGCACCTTGTTCATGATCCTGCTCGGGGAACTTGGGTTGGGCACCGGAATCGGTTTGTTGATCAGCTTTATATCCGAAGCATTTACGCTGGGCGCGCAGATCCTGAGCATGCAGGCGGGATACGCGTACGCCTCGACCGTTGATCCGACTTCACAGGCGGATTCTAATGTAATACCCGTTATCACTCAATTGCTGGTGGGCCTTCTGTTCTTTGCGACGGGTCTGCACCGTTACGTAATTGCGGCATTTGCCGACAGCCTCGAACGCTATCCGCCGGGCCTTTTCACGCCGAATCGCGACCTTGCGACGGCCGTTATCCATGCCGGTTCCACGATGTTCGCGGTGGGTCTCCGGTTGTCCTTGCCGGTTGTCGGGCTGCTGTTGATGAGCGAGATTTTACTGGGGCTGATGGGCCGCATCAGCTCGCAACTCCACTTGGGACAACAGGCAGGTCCCGCCAAGATGTTGATCACGCTCGCTACGCTCACCACCATTCTCACGATTGTGCCGAGGCTGTTTGAGAGCTCCGCCTCTGATATCTTGCGCCTCATCCGGCTTCACTTCGGCCATTAAGCATCATGGCGGACGACAAAACCGAAAAACCGACTCAGCAGCGCCTTAAAAAGGCGCGTGAACAAGGCCAGTTTCTCTCGGCTAAAGAGATGGTGGGGGCGGTGCAGTTC
>CAXUCT010000477.1:1315-2810 GCA_964249415.1 uncultured Bryobacteraceae bacterium
GTGCAGTTCGTCGCGGTCGTTGTGATTCTAAGCCATACCATCCCGGCCTGGCAGGATCGTATGCGGCTTTCAATGACCGAGTTGCTCGCGCGTAGCGCTACAGCCGAGCTGACACTGACGGAGTGGGTATTTCTGTTCCGCGGGCTCTTTCTGACGACGCTTACCCCGCTCTTGTTGGCGGGAGCAATTCTATTTGTGTTGACGGTAGGGGCTCACTTCGGCATTACGAAGGGCGGGTTCAGCATTCAAAAGCTCACTCCCAAGTTCGACCGCTTCAATCCTTGGAGCCGTCTGAAGAGCATGCCCATGCAGAATCTGAAATCGGTGGTCACTGCAGCGTTGCTGATGGTCGTTCTCGGGGCCGCCATGCGTTCGTTTTACGAGGCTAATGCCGAGATGCTGTTGCATCTGCCGCTGGAGTCTATTCCCACCGCCACGGCGCAGCTTGGCCAGGCCCTCGAAGGGCTGCTCTGGAAGGCCGCCGGGGTCTTCATCGTGTTCGGTGCGGTCGATCTGATTCAACAAATCAAGAAGCACTCCTCGTCACTGAAAATGACCAAGCAGGAGGTAAAAGAGGAACACAAACGCAGCGAAGGTGATCCGCAGCAGAAGGCCAGAATCCGGCGCATGCGGCGCGACCTCCTCCGGCGGCAGATGATGAAGGACGTTCCAAAAGCTACCGCGGTAGTGGTGAATCCGACCCACTTTGCGATTGCGCTGCGTTACGAGGTGGACACCATGGCTTGTCCGGTTGTCCTCGCGAAGGGCAAGAACTGGGTGGCTCTGCGGATCAAAGAGATCGCAAAAGAGCACGAGATACCGGTGGTCGAAAATCCACCTTTGGCGCGAGCGTTATATGACGCGCTCGATGTAGGCCGGGCCATACCCCCGGAGTTCTATAAGGCCATAGCGGAAATCCTAGCCTATGTGTACCAGCTGATGGGCCGGAAAATGCCTGGATAAATTTGACCAGGAGTCCCTCAAGTACTGAATGTCATCGCAAGTGCAGGCGCTCGCCCCGCCCAAAGCATCGGGCCGTTTCGGGAAACTGAATCTGCCCGGCCTAGGTCAGTTTGCGGTTCCCGCCGCGGTGCTTGCCATCGTGATCGCGCTGATCACGCCTATGCCCTCGTTTCTGCTCGATTTTCTGATCGTAGTGGACATTATGATGTCGGTCATCGTGCTCATGGTCTCGATGTACATACTGAAGCCATCCGAATTCAGCGTATTTCCGACCGCTCTGTTGTTATTGACTTTGTTTCGTCTGGCCTTGAACGTCAGTTCTTCGCGCCTGATTCTCATGAACGGAAACGGTGGTACGTCGGCGGCGGGCGACGTCATCGAGTCCTTCGGCAATTTCGTGGTAGGGGGCAACTACGTCATTTGCGCGGTCATTTTTTTGGTGCTTATTGCCATCCAATACGGGGTGATTAACCATGGCGCGGTGCGCATCTCGGAAGTCTCGGCGCGTTTCACACTGGACGCCATGCCGGGC
>CAXUCT010000478.1:0-2806 GCA_964249415.1 uncultured Bryobacteraceae bacterium
GGCGTATCAGGCACGGACCGAGTGTTGAGACGAGAAAAGACGAAGGCGCCAAGCCCTAGACCTGCAACGACGGCAAGCAGGACAAACAAAGGCGTCTTCGACCTCGACTCGACGGGGTGCGCATAAACGGGTCGCATAGCGGTTGCATCCATACGCGCCATTTCAACGCCGCAGTTCTGGCAGTATTTCGTCTGCGGTTGATTTTCCGATCGGCAGTTAGGACACGTCATCGTAGCTTGGCCTATTCTCTCGCGTTGGGCGCGTGCTTACGAGTTCCTCTTGTCGCTCAATCTCTTGTCGAGATCGAGCGCGGCACTGATCAGCCCCAGGTGGGTGAAGGCTTGTGGGAAATTGCCGAGCGCCTCCCCGGTAGGACCGATTTCTTCAGAGAATAAGCCGAGATGGTTCGCAAAGGTGAGCATCTTTTCGAAAATGAAACGGGCCTCGTTAAGTCGGCCGGAGCGCGACATGACCTCCACCAGCCAGAACGTACACATGCTGAAGGTGCCCTCCGCGCCTGGGAGCCCGTCACTTCCTTGACTGTCCAATCTGTAACGGTAAACCAGGCTGTCGGAAACAAGATCTTTCAGAACTCGATCTAAGGTGCCTTGCATGCGCGGGTCGCGGGGCGATACAAAAAGCATCAGTGGAAACAGTAGGCTGGTAGCGTCCACGTTTTGACCGCCGAGCACCTGAACGAAAGTGCCATCCTTCCAACCTTCTCGCATGATGGTTTCGTAAATTTTATGACTCTCAAGCCGAAGGCGCGCGAGATCCAAGGGCAGGTTGCGCTTGAGCGCAATGCGAAGGCAGCGGTCGAGCGCTACCCAGCACTGCATTTTGGAGTAAGTAAACTGTTAGGGCCCTTTGCGCAATTCCCAAATGCTGTGATCCGGGCGTTGCCAGTTATCGCAAACCCAATAAGCCATGTCCCGCAGATAACTCCAGAAATCGTATGAGATCGGTTCTTCGTACTTGTTGTACAAGTAGATGGAATCGATCAACTCCCCATAGATGTCCAGCTGCAATTGATGGCTGGCCGAATTGCCGATACGCACGGGCTTCGATCCACGATATCCAAAGAGATGATCGAGCGTCTCTTCAGTCAGATCAGACGAACCGTCCACGCGGTACATCACCTGAAGAGGTCCGGTATCCTGGTTTTCTGCAGCGCGGCCTTGGAGCCACTGCATGAATTGCCTGGCTTCTTCCGAGTAACCGAGGCGCAGCAAGGCGTAAGTCGTGAAAGCGGCGTCGCGGATCCATGTATAGCGATAATCCCAGTTGCGTACGCTGCCTAAACTTTCGGGCAAGCTGCTGGTGGGAGCGGCGACGATTGCGCCGTTCGGCTGGTACGTCAACAACTTCAGAGTGAGCGCTGAGCGCATCACCATTTCACGCCAGCGCCCGGTGTATGTGCAGCGGGCTGCCCAAGCGCGCCATTTGCCAAGCGTGTCAAACAGGGAATCATTTGTGTACTGATTCAGGTCGTCAGGCGCGCGTTTGTGGTTTTCCCCGACGACTTCCAGAACGAAACTTTGCTTGTCATTCTCATGCAGCACAAATTCAGCGGCGACGCCTCCGGCTTGAAACGCACTCATCGGAACAGTGGCGCTGAGGAAGAGGCTGAGCTGAGCATTTCGAAAAGTGGCTCCCTTTTCGTTTAGTAAAAGCTCGTGAGTCTGACGAGCGTAGTCGAAAGCGGGAACGCACTCCATGCGAAAGGCGATCGAGCCACGCACGCAACGGACGAGCCGGACAATGCCTTGTAGGCCGGCTTGCTCGTTGTGCCAAGGCATGAAATCGATCACCTCGCCGACACCATCCGGGGTGAGAAAACGCGTCATCAACACGTTCGAGTCGGGCAAATACATCTGCTTGTAATGGTTTTCCGCCGTTGCCCAAATGCGGAATCGCCCACCTTTCTCGTCGTCGAGAATGGCTCCGAATATGCTGGGCGAATCGAAGCGCGGAAGGCAGCACCAGTCGATGGAACCGTCCGTGCCGATCAGCGCGGCGGTATGCAGGTCTCCAATAACTCCATAGTTCTCGATGTTTTTAAAAGCCACTCACTACATGCTCCCAGGTGAGGCGCTAAGCGACAATTGAACTTCCTTGCGTTTTCAATAATTCAAATGACATTACTCGACTTTTTACTCGGCCGGCCGCTTTCGTCGACGGAAGAGCGCGCAGAGCAGATTGGCGTAGTCAAGGGCATTCCGATTTTTGGTCTGGATGCGTTGAGCTCCGCGGCTTACGGACCCGAAGCAGCGTTAACGCTGCTGATCCCGCTGGGCCTTGCGGGACTGAGTTACATTCTGCCCATTAGCCTCAGCATAGTTCTGCTTCTCATCATCGTTTTCTTTTCTTACCGGCAAACCATACGGGCGTATCCGCAGGGTGGCGGATCGTACACGGTAGCGCGTGCGAACCTCGGGACGTTTCCGGGGCTTTTGGCCGCTTCGGCATTACTGATCGACTATGTGTTGACTGCCGCGGTGGGCATTTCTGCGGGGATTGGCGCTTTAACCTCGGCTGCTCCGTCGCTGCACGCCAAGACCCTCCCCTTGTGCTTAGCGGCTCTAGGGATCCTTACGCTGGTGAACCTGCGCGGTTTGCGCGAGGCCGGTGTAGTGTTCCTGGCGCCGACTTATCTCTTTCTCGTGTGTATCTTTGCTGCACTCGCGATGGGCGTGCTGAAAAGAATGGCCGGCGGCGGGCACCCGGCCGCTGTAATTACGCCCTCCTCCCCTCACGGCGCCGTGTCCGCAGCTTCAGCTTGGCTCCTGAGCAGATCATTTGCGAG
>CAXUCT010000479.1:0-2796 GCA_964249415.1 uncultured Bryobacteraceae bacterium
CAGACGAACACGACCCGAAGTACGCCACGAGTTTAATCGGCCAATGGATTCAATCCGACGCGCCGATCCTTCGTCGACTTGCGATTGCAGGCATGGCCGCACGTGCCTTCGTCCCAGCTGATGAGAAGCTTTCCTGGGCCGTCTCGAACTCCATAGTGGAAGACTTCTGGCTCAAGAATGAAACGTTCGCACTACTGGCGGAAGCATTCGGAAAGAGTAACGACACGCTTCGCGCCGAGCTGTTGGCTCAAGCGGAAACAGCGATGACTCGAGGGGGCGAAGATCATGAACAGTATGAGTTTTTCAATTTGCTTTCTTGGCTTCATAAGCATGCGCCGGAATGCGCTCTTGTGGCTGACAAGCTGCAAATAATCCAAGAACGCCATCCAGAGTGGGGAGTTCGTGAGCATCCCGACTTCAATTCCTGGATCGGCGGAGGGGCACGGGTGCTCCAGCCTTCGAGCCCCACCCCGGCCCTTGAAATTGCAACGATGGATCTCGATGAGGTGCTTGGGGAAAGCGCGAGGCTCGCGGAAGTGAAAGACACGTTCAGCGATTCGATGCAGAGCGGGTTCTTGCAAGAAATTTCCAGAGCGGCGGCGGCAAACTTTGCATGGTCGGAAAAGATCGCGCGGGAAGCGTTAGAACGAACGGACATCCCCGCCGAAATCTGGTCGGCGTTCGTGCGCGGATGGACGGGCAACCACAACGTTGAAGAATGGCGCTCGCTGTTGACTACAGTGGGTCGGTTGGAACCTGTTTTCGGCTCCCTGCTCTACGAGTTGTCGTCACTTCTCACAGCAGTGGTCGAGCAGAGTGAGCCCGTCCTTCCCGTCGAGTTGATCGACTCGGCGTTCACCATCGCTAACGCGGTGCAGGCGGTTTGTGAAGCTCAGGAGTCGCCTCTGCCAGAGGAAGATGACAACTGGGTTACGGTGGCGATCAATCGGACGTTTGGGCGCCTTCTGGACTTCTATTTCGATGCTCTTCGGCTTCTGTGGCCTAATCGCGAGCAAGAACAAGAACGAATCCAAGCTATCTTGCGCGTGCTTGAGACCACGATTGGCAAAGACGGATCGGCTGCAGAAATCGCGCGTATTTTGGTTGCATCGAGGGCAGCGCTGCTTGCTGATATCTCGCCGGACTGGTATGCCTCACATGTTCTGCCATTGCTCGCAACGCCCGCGAATCTGCGGAGCGCCGAACAGAACTGGGACGGGTATTTGGTCTGGGGGACTTGGACACAAGCGATGCTTGAGGGATTGCTTTCGGCGCATTTACAGCATTTGCCCGCCATCGCCGCGGCTTCGAGCGAGCGGTCTAATATGTTCTGCCGTAATCTAGCCGGCTTCGCTGTATTCGGCTCCATCGATCCCCTCGACAGCGGGTGGCTGGGTGAGTTCCTCACGCGCGCGGCCCATCGTGAACGAGTCCATTGGGCGGCCAGCGTGACTCAAATGTTGCGTGAAGCGGACGAACAGGCGAAGGAATCAGCTTGGGAGCGTTGGATTAACAGGTATCTACAACGCAGGGTAGCCTCGGATCCTTTACCGCTTCACGCTGAGGAAGCGGGAGATATATGCGAGTGGGCTTTGGCGTTGCCCACTCATTATGCCGAGATTTCCGAACTGTTGGTTGCCGGTCCGGCGCCAAGCGTGAAGGGAAATCTGTTCTACTACCGGCTGCAAGAGGGGAACCTGCTGGATGACGCACCCGTTGTAACAGCTCGTCTCCTGACCGTGCTGCTATCACAAGAGGACGGCCGTGAACTCTGGGACCTCGACCAAATACACCTTATGGTCTCGAGGTTGATCGATCTCGATCCAACAGAGCCAGCTTTGCGTCCGCTCTGCGAGCGGCTGGGGGCGCTCGGGTCGCCGATGGCACTCGAATATCAAGGCAGGCTTCATTGATGTCCAATTTGTCGCATCCTTGTCGCAAATACCGCCGATTATGCCGGTTTTTCCGACTCAGCCGATTCGTAAGTGTTGTGCCGTCTGTTACTTACGCTGGTGGTCATTCCATGGCATGGAAGAGATCATGAGTAGGCGGGCCCACTCCTAAATTGCGCAGCTGAGGTCTTCTGACGCGCGTAAATTGTTGAACGTGGTTGCAGAGAGTACAGGCTTTTACCAGCTGGCTTCTAAAGATTTACCGGGTGGCGGCAATCTTAGCTCTAAGGTCGAGTGCGTAGTAATCGCGGGCGCTCGGTTCCATGTCCTGTGTGAGGCGGTCCGTGGCGATCTGGTAGTTCCGGCGGGCCTCCAGGTTGCGATTGACCGCATGCAAGGCATCGCCAAGCTGTTCGCGCTGCTCGAAGCCGTTGGGCCACAGGCTGACAGCGGCTTCGGCTTCGCTCATCGCGATGGCATTGTCGTTCTTCTTGAGGGCAATGCGGCTGACGGCAAGGTGGGACATCGAAGAGAGTTCTGGCGAGGAGAACGTACCGTCGTAGACGAAGACGCCGTCCTGGATCTCAGCCACGGGCTTGAGCGGAACGAAGCGGGCGAGCGGGTTCAGGATGGCGGAGCGGTATTCGTAACCGGTGAGTGCACCGTGGCTGAGGAAGACGGGGCCCGTGATGGTCGTCGGAACGGGCGTAACTTCGTCTCCGCTCATGCTGTCCCAGGTGGGCCATTCACGGCATGGAATGCCATAATCTGCAGGCCGGAAAGCGGGGTAGGCCCAATACGCAAACCAGCAGTTGTGGATGTTGTTTTGCTGGACGTAGGCCTTGACGGCGACAAGTTGCTGCACCCAATCGACGGAGCTGTCTGTCAGGTATTTGTGGGTGTT
>CAXUCT010000480.1:0-2786 GCA_964249415.1 uncultured Bryobacteraceae bacterium
TCCGCAATCTCACGGACCGGAGCGTCTACTCCGGACTTTGCAAAGACCTCCATCGCCGATTGCAACAGTGAGATCATCTTGCGCTGTGCATCGGCACGCATCTGGCGAGGCCTGCCCTCTTCAGGCTTCTGCTTGTCCGTAGTTTTTGAAGGTCTTTTACTCATGGGGTTGCAATCGGAACAGCGTTCCATTATTATTTGGAACGTGGTTCCGGCTGAGCCGAAGCATAGCAGGATGTCAGGCCCACGTCGTGGAGGAGAATAACATGCAAGACAAACAAGTCAGTTCGGCTAGCGGGGTTGATCAAGTCAGCGGTAGCCAAATCGCAAGAGATCACGCGGCGATTGGAAAAGCCGAAAATATACCCGTTAATGCATTCACACCCGTCGTCTCTGTCAGTCCGGTGGTGCTGTCAGCTCCGGGCCGCGCGGTGGATTTGCAGATGCGAGTTTCCGCACCTACTACCGGGCGAGACCTGCCCATCATCCTTCTTTCGCACGGCCAAGGGCGGTCGAACAACCTGTCTTCCTTGAACGGCTATGGCCCACTCGCCAACTTCTGGGCTGCTCACGGCTTTGTGGTCATCCAGCCTACCCATTTGAGCTCAAAGACGCTAAGCCTCGCTCCAGAGACTCCCGGCGCGCCCTTATTCTGGCGGTCCCGCGTGGAAGACATGAAGCGCATCCTGGACCAGCTTGACGAAATGGAGGCTTCCGTTCCGGAGATCGCCGGGCGCCTGGACCGAAGCCGCATTGCTGTCGCGGGCCATTCTATGGGCGGTCATACGGCAGGGATGTTGCTGGGAGCGCAGCTCACTGACGAGGATGGAACGAAAGTGGATCTCGCCGAGCCCCGGATCAACGCGGGTGTGCTGCTTACCCCGCCTGGCAATGGAGGTGCTGATCTCAGCGCGTTTACGGCTCAGCATTATTCATTCTTCCGGCACCCCAGCTTTGCCGAGATGACGACGCCAGCCCTCATGGTCGTGGGCGAGAACGACGTCTCTCCGCATCTGACGGTTCGGGGTGCGGACTGGCACGCCGATCCTTACCGGCTGAGTACGGGCCCCAAGTGCTTGCTTACGATATTTGGCGGAGAGCATCTACTCGGCGGAGTGTCCGGATACGATGCGGCTGAAACGACCGACGAGAGCCCCGAACGAGTGGCTACGGTCCAGCGGCTCACCTGGGCCTACCTGCGTAGTGCGCTGTACCCGGAAGACTCCGCCTGGCCGGTGGCATGTGCCTCCCTGGCTGAACTCAAAGAACTCGGCCGCGTCGAATGCAAATGAAGTTGTCTAAACACAAAGGAGAAGAATAAATGCCACTGAACTCGTATGTCACACTGGGCCGGTCCGGTCTTCGCGTCAGCAGCCCCTTTTGCCTCGGAGCCATGACCTTTGGAGAAGATCTTGGCGGAGGCGTTGGAGCAAGTATCGAGGACTCGGAAAAGATCCTTGCCCATTATTTGGAGCAGGGCGGGAACTTCATCGATACGGCGAACGGCTATACCCGCGGGCATTCGGAAAAGATCATTGGAGACTTCTTCCGTCAAGGCAAGGGAAAGCGCGACCGCGCGGTGATTGCGACCAAGTTCTTTATGAACCTGTTTGCGGGCGATCCGAATGGGGGCGGAGCTGGACGGAAAGCCATCGTCGCGCAGTGCGAGGAGTCGCTGCGTCGGCTTCAGACCGATTACATCGACCTGTACTACCTGCACAACTGGGACCGCTTTACGCCAATTGACGAGACGATGAGTGCGTTGAATGACCTAGTGAAAGCGGGCAAGGTGCGATACATCGGATTTTCGGATGCCCCGGCTTGGAAGGTGGCACAGGCACAAGTGATGGCTCACTTTCGCGGGTGGGCTCCGCTGATTGCGCTGCAGATTGAGTACTCGTTGATGCAGCGGACCGTGGAAGGCGAGCTGGTGCCGATGGCAGAGGAGCTTGGCTTGGGCGTGCTGCCCTGGGGGCCGTTAAAGAGTGGCGCGTTGACGGGCAAGTACACACGGGCGAACGGCGCAAAGATGCAGGGGCTACGTGGAGCACGCGCCACCGCATTCACAGAGCAGCAGTACGACATCGTGGATGCCGTGGCAAAGATTGCGGCCGAGTGCAACACCAACTCGTCCACTGTGGCGTTGGCGTGGCTGAAGGCGCAATCGGGGGTGAGTTCAACAATCATCGGTGCTCGTACGCTTGAACAGCTGGATGCAAACCTCAAAGCGCTTGACCTGACGCTGACGCCTGAGCAGATTGCGGTGTTGAACGATGTGTCGAAGCCTGTGCTCAATTTTCCAGCAGACTTTCTGACGCACTCCCATCCTTTGCCCACGCTGGGGCAACGGTTGATGGAGTTTCGAGCCAAGCGACGTTCTTGGTTCCGCAGGACGATAGCTCGCGGTGGTAAGACCGGGACTCGCCTCCGTGAGACCGGGTGACAGTAGTAGCAGTCGGCAAAAAGATTGCGCTAGAGGAAACCGTTCACTTGCGTGCGCGGCTTCAGTTTCGGTTTTGAGAGGCTATTGGCGGCGGGTTTCTTTCGCCGGCGGTGCTTCGCTGGTGCCAATAAGGGTAGGGCAGAACAGTTTCGCTCGCAGCGTCCAGCTTCGCGACTTGCGCGGGCGTGAGGTTCCATCCAACGGCTCCCAGGTTCTGGCGCAACTGTTCCTCATTTCGGGCGCCAATAATCACTGAGCAGATGGTGGGCCGCTGTAGCAGCCAATTGAGGGCGATCTGGGGAACTGTCTTGCCGGTGTCGCGGGCGATCTCATCGATCGCGTCG
>CAXUCT010000481.1:0-2780 GCA_964249415.1 uncultured Bryobacteraceae bacterium
CTAAATACCTTCGGGGCCTTTGCGAGCGGTGACGCTCATCGTCGGAAGATGCGCGTCAAGCTTTGCGGAAGCGATTGCGAAAGCACTATGAACGCTAACGCTCTGATCGATACTGGGGCTATTTTGGCGCTGCTGGACAGAACGGATCGCTGGAATCGCACCTGTGTTCATGCTTTCGAGCGACTTCGTCTACCTTTAGCAACCTCCGAAGCGGTTCTGATTGAACTCTTTCACTTAGTTGGCGACAGTCGCCATGAGATGGAGGCCGCCTGACAATTCGTGCGCTTCGGGGCCATCATACTGTCGCCGATTGAGGATTCAGAACTTCTGCCAATACAAACACTAATGTCACGCTACTCGGATCGCCCGATGGATTTTGCAGATGCACCTCTGGTTTATCTCGCTAAGCGTGAGTCTCTGCCCACCATCTTCACTTTGGATCATGGGGATTTCAACACCTATCGGATAGAAGGTCGTCGCCGTTTCCGCATACTTCCGGCGACCGCGCCTCAGGCTTGTATTCCAGACTTCTTTTAAAGGCCGAAGATCTCCGGCTGGTTCTCATTGCTCTAGACGCCGGAGCGAAGATGAAAGAACATCATGCTGAAGGGACAGTTTCCATTCATGCCCTGCAAGGGATGCTGTGCGTCAATGTGGAAGGCCAGGTACAGAAACTGCATGCAGGTCAGATACTCACCCTGGGGCCGGGGATCAAGCTCGATGTTGAAGCTGGCGAAGACTCTGCGTTCCTGCTGACAATCTCCTGGCCGACCAGCGCCAAGCCTCAGGCTTTGCAGCACAAAAGGGACGGCTCCTAAACTGTTGTCCGTGCGATTACCGAACAAGCCCGCGGTCACCGGTCTGGAGAGATAAGGGAGACATGAAATGATTTCGTCTGATACAGCACACGCTGCTGTCCACCATCCTCCTGATCGCCGGTTTCGAATCTGGATCCGGCCATCGTTCCTGATGATGACGGCCGTCCTGGTGCTCCTACATGCTTGGTGTGGGCTGCCTATGTATGCGTAAACGGCTTTGTGACTATTGGGCTGCTCGCATTGGTGGCCCTTGTGACGGGAAGTCCGTTTGTGTTTCCATCGCTTGGTCCAACTGCGTATCTTTTCTTCTTTTCACCTTTGTCGGCGGCCTCCAGCCCCCGGAATACGATCCTGGGGCACGCTCTTGGACTTCTCTGTGGCTATACAGCCTGGTATTTACGATGACCTCTAGCCCGCCATTCTGTTTGCACCCCGGTATTCACGGTCCGAGAGTTCTGGCCGCTGCGCTCTCGCTGTCAACTACGGGTGCGTTGATGGTGCTGTTTCGCTTGAGCCATCCGCCTGCCCGAGCGACAACTCTCATCGTTTCGAGGTGGAGCGCTTGCAAGATATGCACATCTTTACTCTGACAGCTCCTGATGAGGAAAAGCGAACGGTTCGTGAGGCTGCTCAGATATTGTCTGAAGTTGTGCGAGCTATGTAAGAGCCATTCACGGCGCGATCAAACGGCGTCTAAGAAAGACTGTGCCGATGAAGGTAACAGAGAGAAGAGCTGCTGTGCCCGGTTCCGGCGTCGCGAGCGGAAGTGCATAAATGCCGAGGGCATCTGCGTCGTAGCGTTCTGTGCCGCCGCTAGGGCTGTTCAGATCAATGGCTCCGCTGTTGCCATCGGACTTGACCAAGGCTGTTGATCCGCCGCCATCAAGATTTATGGCATTGTAGGCGCCGAACGCGAGCATTATGTCGGCAGTCTCAGGGATGGTGGTTCCGATACTGTAACCCGGCTGGCGTCCATCGCGATCGCGACCAGGTAGACGTATTTACCATCTTGCGATACTCCGGCATCCGTGCGTGGATTTGGGTTGGTTGGATCGCCCTCGCTGGGACTTTGCGCGCCTATATTGATCCCATTTTGCACGATAATCGCAGATCCAGCGACGGCATTGTAGACGCCCGAGAGATCCATCACGGCATTGGTTGTAGCAATCGTCGCGACATTTTGTTTACTCAACAGCAGAGCCACATTGCTATCTGCGGCGGCAGACGTCGGCGAAGCGACAACGGAGCCGTTCGAAACAGCTAAGCCGATAACAGTTTTCTCTTCAGGGAAGGGGTCGCAGCATGGCGAGAAGAAGTTGGCGTTGATGGCTACCTGAACGCCCGATCTTTCAACAAACTGACTGGTCGTTTCAGAAACCGTGTTGAGTGTACCGCCTGCGGGCGTGGTCAAGAAGCTGATGCCGGGCGCAGTCAAATCCACTCGCAGGCCGTAGACGGCGCTACGGTCCGTTCCGCTGATTGAGCCTGTCGCGTAATCGACACCTTGATAAAGCGGTGTCCACGCACCGACGTTGACGGTGCTTGCCTGTCCCAGGCTACAAAGAAGAGATGTGAAAAGCGCGAGCGATGCGAAAGCTAATGTGTGCCGTTTGATCATAGGGGTGAACTCCTCAGATTCAGACAATCACCTCAGGGTTAAATCTTTGTGACAGCATTGAAAGTAGGCGCGTATGAGGTTGGTTTGCGAAAGACGACATGACGACCGATATCAGAATTGGCATCATCGGGGACTTCCATGCGGAAAACCCTACCCACATTGCGACCACAGATAGCATTCAGCACGCGGCTAAGATTCTCGGTAAGCGCTTCGAAGCGGTCTGGCTAGCGACCGATCAGCCGCACGAGTTTAGAATGTTTCACGGATTGCTCTGCAGCCCGGGCAGCCCGTATCGAAGTCTCAACGGAGCGCTTGCCGCCATCCGATACGCGCGGGAAAACAAC
>CAXUCT010000482.1:0-2748 GCA_964249415.1 uncultured Bryobacteraceae bacterium
ATGTTACGCTGCGATGCATTAGTAACACGCTGAAATCAGATTTGATGGGCACGGCGCAGTGGGCCGGCATTCATCTGTCTCAACTCATCGCCCGTGCTGCTGTTCCGGCCCGGATTGTGGAAGTTGCCTTTATCGGGGTGGAGGGCCATGACGATAGTTTGAAGATAGATTACGCCTTTGGCGACGAAGTGATACTGGCGCTGGGGATGAACGGCAAGACGCTGAGCCGGACTCACGGCTTTCCCGTTCGTCTACTCGCGCCGCGATACTATGGCTGCCGTAACGTGAAATGGATTCGTGAGATCCGCTTTGTGAGCCAGCCCTATTTCGGCACATGGCAACGGCTTGGATATACGAATGAACCAGTTATCCATATCGCCTCCCACATCGACCACATGAAGCGCGACGGCGGAATGCTTGAGTTGGGCGGCGTTTCGTTCGCGGGCACCCGCGGTATTCGTGGTGTCCGAGTACGCGCGAACCGTGGCGAATGGATGCCTGCCCGGATGGAGCCGCCGCTCTCGCCCTACGCCTGGACGCGCTGGGCTGGGCAAATTATTGCGCCCGTTGGTGCACTCATTGAAGCCAACGCTCAGGACGGGTTCGGCTCCTGGCAGGAACTCTCGGAAGGCAATACCTTCCCCAATGGGCCCTCGGGGCCCACCGTCGTTTTTGCGCGTGCATGATATTGCTGGTGCGGTCTATGTTTTTCAACAATCGTGCTGAGCGGAACACTTGTGTCTCTCAATGAACGCAAGACTCTTTGTGAAGAGCGCAGCGTCTAAGGCTCCGGTGGCCCCGCTATCATATTCAGTTCCGTGGATACTTGTTTTTGGACTCGGCCCTCACATTGCGAACGGAACGCAAACCTCGGTGGATGAGTTTAGCGCGGGAATCTGCGCGCAGATGGATCCACCTCCCCTGGTAACGGGCTTTGAAGAACTGCCCGAATCCGCTCGCTTTGTGCTTGTCGCTAATCACTTCCAGCGCAAAGGGATGTGGATTCTGCATCCGGCTGCCGTGTTGACGCAAGCCATTCGGAAACACTATGGACCTGGCAATTCCCGCACAGGCGATCCGCCCGTGCGTTGGCTGGTGACGGCGAACTGGCCTCGCGTACGCATTGGGCCCCTCAGCTTTGCCTCTCCGGGTGATCTGTTGCTGCCACGCGTCGCGCATGCTTTGTCCTGCTACCCGGTCTCCTTTGCCGGATCAAATCAGGCTTTCACCGCGCGCAGCATACGGAGAATCTTACGGGAGGTCCCTCGTGCCAACCGGCCGCTCGGCTTATTTCCGGAAGGAGTAGCTGGAGCCGCCGGCAAACTAACAGCTCCGCTTCCTGGTGTCGAAAGGCTAATAGGTCATCTCGCAAAAGCCGGACTCCCTGTGCAGCCCGCGGCTATATCCGAGTCCGACAGACTTGTCGTGCGCTTTGGCAAAACCATTGCGCCAGAAGAGCTGCTCAGATCAAACGACGCCGCCCAGTTCGCCATGAATCGCATCGCCGAACTGCTTTGATCGTTCAATCAGGCTTTGAGGTACCACGGCACGTTGAGCACGGAAATGCGGTCGTTGCCCGCTAGTAGCAGCCGTGTCTTCAGCAATGTCGCGCGCTGTGAGTGGAGGAAGTGATAGTACCAATGGTGCTCCATCAACTCCGGCACTACGGTGATGATGCGCCGGGCGGGAACGTCCTGCGCGAGCTTCAGCACGTAATCCACAATGGGATTGATCACGAACCGGTAAGGCGATTGGATTTCAACCAGTTCCGGCACCGGCAGATTTGCCTTCTTGGCTGGCGTTTCAACGTATTCCGTCCAGTGATCGTGGAAATCGCCGGGCGCGTCCTCTTCCACCACGTGAAGCACCTTTAAGTCTGGGGAGAGGGTCATGGAGAAGGCTAAGGCACGCTTTGTCACCTTGGTCCAGCTAAGCATGGTGACCACCACTATCGGCTGCGTAACGTCGCTGGTCTCAAGCGGCGACGTGCTGGCAATCTCTTTCGTCAGCTTTTCGTAATGCCGATGCACGCCATACATCAGAGCAAGCAGGGCTGGGATCATCACTACCGTTATCCAGGCTCCCTCGGTAAACTTCGCCACGATCACAACTATCACGGTTAAACCCGTGACAAATGCGCCCAGCCCGTTGATGAACATGTTTGGTCCGGCGCCCTTGCCCTTCTCCCGGCGCCAATGTGCAACCATGCCCGCCTGCGACATTGTAAATGCAAGAAACGCTCCCACGGCATAGAGAGGAATCAGTCGATCCGTAATGCCGCCGAAGATAACGAGAAGGATACCCGTAACGGTCGCCAGGACAATGATCCCTTCCGAGTAAACCAGCCGCCGGCCTCGATTGGCAAAAGACATGGGCAGGTAACCGTCGGCGGCGATGAACCGGCACACGCGAGGAAAGTCCGCGAAAGCCGTGTTCGCCGAAAAGATCAGCACAAGCAGAATCGATGTGATGGAAACGTAATAGAACCATCCGCGCCCCGCCACGGCTTGGAGTAGCAATGAGAGCACGCTTTGATAATTGTTTCCGTTCGGATCAGTAGCAACGATGCTATAGGACTTGGCCAGGTAAGCGATTCCAGCCAGCATGATGGCAAGTGCGGCAATGATAATTCCGAGCGTTTGCTGCGCATTCTTCACCCTGTCGTCGCGAAATGCCATCACCCCGTTGCTTACCGCCTCAACGCCCGTGAGCGCCGTACAGCCGCTCGCAAATGATCTGATCAGGAGC
>CAXUCT010000483.1:0-2746 GCA_964249415.1 uncultured Bryobacteraceae bacterium
GGTCGGCAGCGAACGGAAGTCGGTGTTGCTTAGATTTTGCCGGTACCATTCCATGCTGAGGTAAAAAAATGTCCGGTTCTTTCCGTTGTAAACGTGCGGAATCCAAACCGGGCCGCCAACGCTGAACCCATAGTTGTTTTCTTTATCGATGGGAACAGCGGTGTTGTATTCGCCGCGAGCATCAAAGAAGTTGTTGCGAATGATCTCGAACCCGTTGCCATGGAACTGATTCGCCCCAGAGGCTGTCTGGTAAGTGACGACACCTTGTGCGAGTCCATACTGAGCCGAAAATGAGGAGCGAAGGACGTTGTACTGGTTGACCAGATCAAAAGGCGGATTCCAATTTGTCTGGAAGCCCTGAGTTTCCGATTGGGCCAGCGGAATGCCGTTAAATACAACCTCGTTTTCAAAATCGACGCCCCCATTGATCCTGTGGCTGAATGAGCTACCGGTTACCCCTGGCGCCAGGAAGATAAAGGTGTCGATCTGCCGTCCGCGCCCCCCACTGATTTCGGTGGGCAGTTCTTGTACCACTTTGTTCTCAAGAGTGGTTCCCAGCGCCGGTTGGCTGGTGTCTAAGGCGATTACGTTTTCTCTCACTTCAACTGTCTGCGTGGTGCTGCCGGTCTGAAGCGCTGCGTTCACGGTCGACGCCCGGCCCACCTCCACGCCGACCCCCTCGTGAAGTGAACTTTGAAAGCCGGGTGCGTCCACCTTTACCGTGTAGGTGCCGGGAATCAGATCCGTAACCGTATAGGTCCCGGCGGAACTCGTTTGGGCGGTCTTTGCCACTTGGGTTGCTGTATTAGTTACACTCACCGCGGCATTCGGGATTACAGATCCCGACGCGTCGGTCACCGTCCCATTCACGCTGCTGAGAGCCTGCGCCCAGACACAAAGCGCCGAACAAAGGGATAGCAGTACCACCGGCGCAATTGAAGACAATACGGACGCTCGGCTGGAAACGGCTCGGGATTGGCGAAACGGAATAGTGTTCATAGGAGGGTTTGCCCCCGGAAAGAAAACTTGGGATAGCCAGTAGGGCATAACCACTATATTCACGGTGCAGGGAAACCCGAAAGGTGAATTCACCGTAAAATCTTAGTTCGTCTTAGTTGGCGTGTGTTCTAGCGATTAAACTTAACCGTAACCAAGTGGTAGGATGATTTCTTTCGGCGAGTATCTCCAGCAGCGATGATCAAGAGCGAGAGCATCGAAGTCGAACAGAAACATCTCCTGATTCAGCGCATCTTGTCCAGCGATCTTTTTCAGAAGTCACCCAGGCTTCGCGACTTTCTACTTTACACAGCGGACTGCACGCTGGACCACCGCCTTGACGATGTGCGTGAACAGGTGATCGCTGAGCGTGTCTTCGGCCGACGCCCGGAGTTTCAGGGCGCTCAGGACAGCATTGTTCGCGCCGAAGCTCGTAATCTCCGAAGGCGTCTCGACACCTACTTTGCAACGGAAGGTAAAGATGAGCCCCTGGTCGCCGTTATGCCAAAAGGTGGCTACGCCCTTGTCTTCGAAACGCGATCAATTGAATTGGAGGCTGAAACTCTGTCGCCGACGCCCATCAACGCCGTCGTCGCACCCCAGGTAACTCCGGCCGAGCCTACCACTCTACGTGTCTCGCAAACTACGCTTTATCGGAATCTGTGTTTCGCGTTAGCCTGCGTCACTGCTCTCGCTCTTGCCTTCGCCCTCCATTGGCATTCCGCTGATGCGGCCCTCCGCAAGCAGCTTGCCATCGTTAAACCCGTGCTACCTTTCTCCGCCTTATTCAGTGCCGGGCAGGATTCGCTCATCGTTACCAGCGATACCGGGTTGCTGCAAATTTCATCTTTGGCTCATCGCCATATCAGTCTGGATGACTACATGGCGCGGAGCTATCCGGATGTTCCTAATGTCCAGCCGCCCAGTCTGATACGCGATTGGAATATCTGGGACTTTACTGATGGACGAGAAATGGCCATTGCCGGTCTCATCATCCGCGGCAACGCGCAATACGCTCAGCACATCGCCCTTCGTTCGGGGCACGAAGTTAAGCTCCAGGATTTTAAGGACAAGAGCATTGTCCTGATCGGCAGTCCCATCAGCAATCCCTGGGCGCAGCTCTATGAAGATAAGCTGAACTTTCGCTCCGACCTTGAACCCGACGGGCGCATCGTTTTCCGGAATAAGCTACCGGCCCCGGGCGAATCATCCCGATTCCCCAGTGATGATGACGTCCGTCATAACCGCACCTATGCCCGCCTAGTCCTTCTACCCAAAAATTCAAACGCGTCTTCAACACTTCTGATTGCGGGGACAACCGCCCAATCCACTGCCATCGCGGGTGAGTTTGTGGCCGACAAGCTACGCTTTGATCCAACTCTGCGCTCCATTGGAGTAGATCCTGACGGGCCGCCACGCTTCTTTGAAATTCTCATCCGATGCAACAACTTTGTAGACGGCGCTATCCTTCCAGAGGTCGTCGCATCGAAAGTCAAACCCGCACCGGACCGTTAACTTCGATCTCTCGTTTGTGGCGTATAGCATTGCTAGCCGGCTCTCCGGTCATAACCGCAATAACTTCAAGCAACAGCACAATCAGGACAACCCATAAAACATCGGCCAGCAGCAGATGAACAAGTTGCATCCACACGGGCGCGAGTAGCGTTAGATTCACCGCCCCCGCAGCAACCTGAAAAACCGCTACCGTAATCACTCGTGCCGCTGCGGAACGCATACGGTCGCTTGCATT
>CAXUCT010000484.1:0-2719 GCA_964249415.1 uncultured Bryobacteraceae bacterium
CTCAAGTGGCAACGGAGAACTCTACCAGTTGCGTCTTGCGCCGGCCTGCTGGGAGACTGGCCATTGGGTCTTGATTCTGCCGATCTGCGCTTAGTCCGCATCGCCATGTCTTTCAGAAGTAGGCGTCCGATCCTATGACGAACTGCAAAACACACTTCCGCGCTTCGGTCTCAAATTCGGCGAGGCACAAATCGCGCGCTCTGCGAAATAAGCGATCAGCTTGTCTCATATTCATTGCCCTGCTGCTAGGAACTAGCTGCCTATTCGGATATGCTCAACAACAACCGGCGGCGAGCAGCGACGAGCAACAACTTAACGGGCGTGCCGACTCTGCAACCGACAGAAAACCTTTCATAGGAGCAGTTTTTCCTGAGGACCTCCGCCCGCTTTTGCCGGAGTCGCCAGCTATCCGCTGGTTACACAAAATCGACTGCGTGCTTATGGCTGGGTAGATGGCGGCTACACCTATTCTTCAATCGGCCATGGCCTCCAGCCGATAGCTCCTACTCCTAACCGCTTTGGCAACGAGGCTCTTCTAAACGGCGCGTGGCTGATCGTCGACCGGACCACGTCAAAGCAGGGCTGGTCCTGGGGGTTTCGCGTTGATTTCTATGCTGGATCCGATGCGGCGCTTCTCAGGCCTGTGCCCAACTTCGGACCGCAGGGTACGCATTTTGGCACCGATTTTCGGCAGGCCTATCTTGCGCTTCATACCCCTGGCATAAACAAGCTTGGGATTGACTGGACCTTTGGCCGGCAGAACGTACCCATAGGCTTCGAGACCTTGATGGGCCCTTACCGGCCCATGTACTCGGAAACCTATTTTTGGATACATTACGAAGTGGGCAGCACCTCTGCTCTCGCCACCCTCCACCCGTCCGGCAAACTCGATGTGATCGGCGGCGTGGTGATGGGCTACAACACGGTTTTTGTCCTTCGGGGCCCGGCTCCGTCGTATCTGGCCCGAGTTCTATTTCGCCCGCACGGCTATAAGAAAACACAACTGGTTGCCACCACCTTCACGGGACCCGAGCCGGTTTTCGCCACAACCGGACACGTGGGCACTTGGCAAACTGTATCGGAACTGCAAGCGCGGCATGTGTGGACCGATCGAATCGCTCAAATAATTCAAGGCCACTACGCGGCTGATGTTCACGACCCCGCCACGAAAAAGAACTCCGCCACGGAAGGCGCATTTCTGATTACTGACTTCAAGATCGATCCCAACCTCTACCTCAACACCCGTGGTGAATGGTTCGCGGATCGTCATGGCGTTCGCACCGGTGCTCCAGGAACATTTAGTGAGGCTACACTCGGATTGAATTATCTACCGGTGCCCTGGATCAACTTCCGTCCAGAGGTGCGTGGTGATTTCGGCGGTCAAAGATCCTATCGGGCATCGCAAGGTGGCCCCGCGACGAGTAACCAAGTGACGGTCGCTTTTGACGTAATCATAAAGTTCGACGCGTTCAAATGAGCGCCACCCTGCAAGATTGTCAAGCGACCGATTTGAATCGAATGAAAGAGGGTACATATGAGCAAAACCATAGCCGAACTCATGATAGAGACGTTGGAACTTGCGGGAGTGCAGCGAGTTTATGGACTGCCTGGTGATTCTCTCAACGCGATCACTGACGTGATAGGCAAAAGTAAGCAGGTTAAGTGGGTCCACGTTCGTCACGAGGAAAGCGCAGCCTTTGCAGCAAGCGCCGATGCCTTGTTGACAGGCAAGCTGGCAGTATGAGCAGGAAGTTGCGGCCCCGGTACCCTCCACCTCATTAACGGATTGTTCGATGCTCACCGTACTCGCGTTCCCGTGCTGGCGATTGCTTCGCAAATCCCTTCCGCCGAGCTGGGCAGCGGCTATTTTCAGGAGACTCACCCGGAAGACCTCTTCAAGCAATGCAGTGACTATTGCGAGCTCATCTCACAGCCCGAACAGATGCCGCGTGTGCTTGAGATTGCAATGCAGACCGCCATCAATAAGAAGGCGGTGGCAGTTGTCGTTCTTCCGGGTGACATCGCCAGTAAGCAGGCCGTCATCACGCACCCGCGTCTTCATTTCCCACCGCCCACCCCAACCGTCGTCCCTTCCGGCCAGGAGATAGAGAACTTAGCTAAAGTTCTGAACGATGCCAAAAACATCACCATCTTGGGTGGCGTGGGCTGTGCGGGTGCGCATGCGGAGCTGATGGCACTCGCCGGCAGGCTCAAGGCACCGATTGTGCATGCGCTACGCGGCAAGGAGTTCATCGAGTTCGACAATCCATTCGACGTCGGAATGACCGGTCTATTAGGCTTCTCCTCTGGCTATTACGCCATGATGCACTGCGACACGCTGCTCATCCTCGGATCCGATTTCCCGTACCAGAATTTCTATCCCGAAAAATCAAAAATTATCCAACTGGACATTCGTGGCGAGCAGCTCGGCAGGCGCGCCAGAGTGGATGTCGGCTTGATCGGCGATGTGAAGCACACGCTTTCGGCCCTGCTTCCCAAGTTGGCCGGGAAGACCGATGACCACCACTTGACGCGTTCGGTAAATCATTACAAAACGACTCGCAAGGAGCTGGATGAACTGGCTACCGGGAAACCCGGCGCCAAGCCGATTCACCCGCAATATCTCACGCGCGTGCTGGACGAAGTCGCTGCCGACGACGCTGTGTTTACCGCCGACGTGGGCACGCCCATCCTGTGGGCCGCCCGCTACCTCCGTATG
>CAXUCT010000485.1:0-616 GCA_964249415.1 uncultured Bryobacteraceae bacterium
GACTCTGGGAAGCAGCAACTCCGGTTGAGCGCACAATCGCCGTATCGCCAATCTTTATTTTTATAATGTTGATGGTACGTTTGTGTATGTCTTCTATAGTTTCGTCGGCAGTCTGATCGAGCTTCACGCTGACGATGTCTGTCTCGTCCACGTTCACTTCAGCCGTAATGACCGACATGTCTGCAATGGTCATGATGGTTGACGCGGTTGAACTCTGGATACCGGGCACAACGGTTTCTCCTACTCGAACAGGCAAGTTCGTAACCACACCGTCTAGCGGCGCCACGGCATCGAACTGCGAAAGCACATTCTTCGATCTTGCAACCATGGCCTGAGACTGCGCGACCTTCTTTTGGGCGGAGGATAACTGTGCCGCAAGCTGCAGTTTTTGCGATTGCGCTTGTGAGACCTTTCGTTCTGAAGCGGCTAAGGTCGATACCGCCAGATCGTAAGAAGCTTTTTTCGCCTCAAAGTCTTGTGGCGCAATTAGCTTGGCATCTGCCAGATCCTGACTGCGCTTTAGATCTACTCTTTTCTGTTCAAGATCGGCACGGTCATGATCGACTTGCGCCTGGGCAACCGCGATATTATCGTCGGCGGATCTTACCCCTGCTTC
>CAXUCT010000485.1:626-2684 GCA_964249415.1 uncultured Bryobacteraceae bacterium
GCCAACGATGCATTCAACGAAGCCGTCTGAGCGTTTAAGTCCGCAGTAGGCTGCACATTCGCAAGGCGCGCCAATACTTGGCCTTTCCTCACGCGATCGCCTTCTTTCACCAGAATCGCGGTAATTGGCGCTGGACCTTGCGCAGCTCCGATATTAATGTAATTCCGTGGCTTCACTTCACCGGAAGCAGTCACCAGTGAGGTCAGATCCGACCTGCTCACTTTCCCGGTTTGGACTGTTACAACCCCTCGCTCGTTGATCTTGATGCTGGCAAATACTGCTCCGGCTATTAACACCAACAACCCTACTAAGATCAGGATCTTCCATTTGGTCTTCAAAGGTACGAGTTCTCCCGCAGTCATGAAGGACGGTATTACCGGTCCCTATGTTCCCGCTTTTTGGATTTTCCCCGAATGTAACATGCCGGACGAGGCCCTTTCCTTTTTGGGGCGGGGAATTCTCTTTAACAAGGTCCATCCACGCGATGATCGCGCCGGTCTAGTCACAAAGCGTTGGCTAGTGAACCTATCATCATTCCGCTATGAGCACACAGGTTCAACAACAAGTGGCTGTCTCTTTGCGATGCTTGCCAACCATCTTGGTAATAAAGCCCGGCTTCTGAAATCTAAATGGCCCCTGTTTTCGAGCTAATAGGGGCTGCGCTGATGCTCTTCGTTGTCTTTTGGATTTGGCCTCGGGTCATTTTCGGATGGGAGGTGAAACGTGCTCTTGGGCGTACCGGAACGGATGTAACCGTTCTTGGATTCGGAACCTGTTTGGTCATGCTTGGTAGCGTGCTGCGCCCAACTCGTGGAGGCCGCTGGACCGCCCCGCTCCGGTGGTTAGTGCTTTTCGTGGGGCGCCCATACCGTCCTCGTTGCGCGGCGGAATGCTTTCAGTCCGGCGGGAATAACTACACTGGTTCCAAAGACTGTGGTTGAGAACCTATGCTGCCCGATTCAATTCGATACCTCCGCTCACTACCCTCTACACCACTGCGCTAAATATCCCGCCTCAGGACTTTATGCAGGGCTTTCCGGGAATCGACAACAGGTTCGAATGGTTTGCTATCGACTACACCGGGAACTTCTGGATTGCAAGAGGCGGTAAGTACAAATTTGCTTTGAACTCAGACGACGGCTCGAAGCTCTACATCGATGACACGCTGGTGATCGACAACGATGGCCAGCATCCGGACGCAGGTGTATGGAGATCGCCGACGAACGCCGGACTGGTTGTCAGGCATTAACTTTTTTACCGGAGAGGCGGCGTGCTTGCCGGTGCGTGCCGATGGTGAGTGGCCTGCTCGTACGCGTAGCCAAGCTTGAGAATGACTGGCTCAGACCAGGCGCGGCCATAAATCGTCATTCCCGCCGGCAATGTATCGCCTCGCGTGAAGCCCATTGGTACGTTTATAGCCGGAAACCCTGTCGTCGGTGAGAAAAACTGGCTGTTGTCTCCAGCGGGCGTGTTCAGATCGCCGATCAGGCGTGGCGGATTGCTCCATGTGGGATAAACAAAGGCGTCAAGCTTCAGACGATCCATTGTTTTCAGAACGGCCGCCCGAACCTGCTCGCGATATCCAGCTTCGGCTTGGCAGGCGGCCGAATCCGGTCCGTTTTCTGGAGCTTGCTCCGCTCTTTCCAGGCGAAGTTCCACTGACGGATGGAAACCGTGGGATTTGATGATCTCTGCCAATGTCTTCACGGGCACGCGATCGCCACGCGCGGCAAGGAAGTGGTTCATGTCATATTTGAAGCCCATGCAGGGGCCGCTATCGTGGGGATACTTGATAGCCTCAACTCCTTCCACCGTTGCCGGGTCTACGATCACCGCGCCAGCACGCCGCAAATCCGCCACCGCCTCCATAAACAGGCGCACGATTTCAGGATCGGTTGTGTCGCGCTCATAAGCTTGGTGCAAAACACCAATAACTGCGCCGTGGAGCCCGTTCCGATCCAGGGCGGTTGAATAGTTCTGGGGAAGATGACTGGTTGCGGCAGCTGTAACGAGGTCGCTCGGGTCTGCCCCTACGACCACTTGAAATACTTTGGTTGC
>CAXUCT010000486.1:0-2672 GCA_964249415.1 uncultured Bryobacteraceae bacterium
GGCTATAACGGGATCTTCCGGAAAGCGCCCCAAGCGAACTCCAGCTAATCAGGTCGATCGTGATGTGGAATAGAACCACCAAAACGCCGGAGAACGCTCCAATGAATAACGCCAGCAGCATGAAGCGTTGCGTTTCCGTCAGCGCAAGATGCCCCAACGTCGCCTGCCACAGCTTGCTGTAGCGCGCCAGCACGCGCTTCATCGTAGCTAGCTGGGATTGCATCGGGGAAGCGTTCATGATTGAATCGTTCCCAGCGCCGCTTCCACAGCGCGATCCGAAACCGCTGTTTGGGGGCAGAACAGAGCTCGGTCATTCCACAGTTGCTGACTGGCATTCTGCAATTGGAGGCTCACGTCCGAGCCCGCGCTTTGCCTCAGCTTGAGCAGTTGTCCGGCATCGTCCAGCCGGCCTTGTAGATCCTCGCTCACTGGGCATGCTCCCAAATCCGCCAGAACTCGCCGCAGCAGATTGCCGCTCCGGCGAAATCGCTCCGCCGAAGTGATGTCCGGCAGGGCAGGATCTAAATCGATCACCGCGTTGCTGAGCGCCAGTTCATTCGCGAGGGCCGCATCTTTCGGCGCCAGCCGTGCGGCACGCTGGTAGACGTGGCGCGCCGACAGGTAATCTCCGGCGGCAAAATACGCCTCCGCCAATCCTTTATGCGCCGTTGCATCTTGCGGAGAATCTCGCGCCAGATCGCGAAATACCCGCAATGCCTCAGAAGTAGCCCCGTAGCTTAACAGCAAGAATCCTACCTTGGCCCGTATCTTTGGATCGGGAGGCGCGTTGGCGTAAAGCTGCATCAACTCACCTACCGCCTCATTTCGCCGCCCCACCTCGCCCAACAGGCCCACCAGTTCCCAGCGCGCTTCCCGCCGCTGGCCTGCTTCCGCCGTCGGCCAGTATTCGTAAACCGCCCGTTGGTAGTCGTCGATTGCCCGTTGGGTTTGGTGCCGCCGGGCAGCCACCCGGGCCAGGATCATGTTGAGCTTTCCGTTCGTCGGGTCGTCTTGTAGAAGCTGCTCGGCGTGCGCTTGCGCCTCGTCTAAACGGCCCGCTTCGAGCAACGCTGTCACAAGCGACAACCGATACGCGCTTTTGTCCGGCGAGAATAGCAGCGCTTTCCGGTATTCCTCCACTGCCTCGCCCGTTTGCCCGCCGCTGACCAGTGATTGTCCCCTCCGGTAATGCGCCTCGCCCAACAATTGCCGCTCCCGCTTGTAAAAAGAGCTGGCCAGACCTGTGAAGATAAGCGCCCCTATCAAAAGAAGTGAGACGAAAGCGGCGGCTCTCAAGATATGGTGGGATAGAAACAACGTACTCAGTACCAGCATAAGAGACCCGTGCATTCCTTTGCTGCCTGAACGTCCCTTCTACAGAAGGAACAACGAACTGCCGAAGAGTACTAAGAGACGAGGACTTATAAGATTCCTGCCTCTCCGGATACCCTATTGCGGCCTTACCCGACCAACTACCCCGCTGGCCAGATTGTTCTAGATGAAAAAGCACCCGCTGGGAGAGAGTTTCGGTCCCTCAGCTTGTCCCAGTCTATCGGGCTAATCGATAGACAGAGCAGGGAAGCCGAGATCCTGCATTACATACCTGAGGCTAAGTCCACTTGGCCGGACGTGGAGCGCTCCACGAAAGACTTGAAGCGGCTGATCGAGCAGTCTGACAAAGCTAACCGCGAGGCTCAAGGCCTCACTCGGGGCAAAGATAATTTTATCGCCAAGGTGAACGGCATCATCGGCGTAACGGCGGTCCTGTTGTCCGGAGATCTCGCTCCCCTTGAGCGTGAGTGCGTGGAGACAATCCGCAGCTCCGGAGAAGCCTTGCTCGCCATCATCGGCGACTTTCCCGATGTTTCTCAGACCCACACTCTGCATGCGCGAGTATCTGAAGCGACCCACAGCGTGACCGCGAAAAAAGAGTTTCGCATCCTGTTGGTGGAAGACAATCCCATCAACCAGAGGGTCGCTCTCCTGATGCTCGACAGCTTGGGCTATCACGTCGCCCTAGCCCAGGACGGCATTGACGCCGTGAATCACGTGGCACGCCATCACTATGACTTGATCCTGATGGATTGTCTAATGCCCGAAATGGACGGGTTCGAAGCCACTCGCCGGATCCGTGCGGCCGCCGGGTATGGTGCTCAGGTTCCCATCATCGCCATGGCAGCCAGCGTCTTCCCAAAAGACCGCCAAGCCTGCTTCGACGCCGGAATGACCGACTATCTCTCTAAACCCGTCCGCGAACCGCAACTTAAAGATAAACTTCACCACTGGCTTCTTGGCCCTGGCCGGGCCTCGGTGCACAGCATGGAAGCGCCTGCTAAAATCAGCGGGTGTCTGCAGCTGCCCTAGTGCTCCCCTCTACCACCACCCACTTAAAGCAACTCATCCGGGAAGTTCCTGATTTCCCTAAACCGGGAATAAATTTTTACGACATCACCACCCTCTTAAAGGACAAGCAGGGATTTCGCGAGACCATCGACTCACTCGCAGCTCACTATGAACCCGTCCCGGTTGACGTGGTTATCGGCATTGAGGCGCGCGGCTACTTCTTCGCTCCCGCCATGGCTCACGCGCTCGGGGCCGGCTTCGTTCCGGTGCGTAAACCGAAAAAGCTGCCTCATGTCGTTCGCAGCATCGAGTACGATCTCGAATATGGC
>CAXUCT010000487.1:0-2662 GCA_964249415.1 uncultured Bryobacteraceae bacterium
CATCCTGACCGGTCATCGCGTCCGCAACAAACAGGATTTCGCTCGGATTCAGGGCCTCTTTCAGCTCCTGCAATTCCCCCATCAGCTGGTCGTCAATATGCTGCCGTCCCGCCGTATCCACCAGCAATACGTCACGCCCAGTCTGCATAGCTTCACGCCGCGCCGACTTCGCCAGCTCCAGCGGCTTGCTCTCGTCCGGCGCGCCTTCATAAACCGGTGTGTTAACGTTTTTCGCTAGAATGCTGAGCTGGTGACGCGCCGCCGGCCGGTAGACGTCTACAGATACCAGTTGCGGCTTGCTGCCTTCCTTGCCGAGAAAGCGCGCCAGTTTCGCGGCGCTGGTTGTCTTACCCGAACCCTGCAAGCCAACGATCAGAACCACGCTAGGCGGTTCGTTTGCCAAGCGCAGCCTGGCTTGATGCCCGCCCAGCATCTTCGTCAGCTCGTCGCGAACAATTTTGACCACCTGCTGACCAGGAGAAAGAGCCGTGAGCACTTCCTCGCCCGCGGCCTTCTCTTTCACCTGCTCGACAAATTGTTTGACAACTTTGAAATGGACGTCGGCCTCAAGCAGCGCCACGCGGATCTCGCGCAGCGCTTCATCCATATTGGCGGCCGTGAGCTTGCCTTCGCCGCGCAGGTTTTTAAAGACCCGCTGCAGCTTGTCGGATAAGTTGTCGAACATACAGTGGAAGGAAAAGAAAAGCCGGGAAGGAGAATACTTCAACCCGGACGCGGGAACCTATTGATTATAGCGGGGCTACCGTCGCACCAGACGTTTATAAATCTTTCGGCATCTTCTGGTCAAGTTCATGAGCGATGTTGCCGACCGCTGTTACTGAGCTGAGCTCCGCCACCTCTCGATCTTCGATTGCTTCTTGAATGTCCAGACGCGCGCAAATCAGCCTTTGGAGCTGCAGAATCTTCGTGACTTCCTTTTCCGAAAGCAGATTGACTTGCAGGTCGAGATGCCCGCGTTGGTCGGCGCGCTGACTCATTCGGTTCTGCTTGATCAGGACGAAGGTGGAAAGCAATACGCCTTCCAGGGACACCAGCATGCAAAGCAGGGCAAACGGGTAAGGATCGAATTTGAATTTTCCTCGGACCAACCCTATATTTATCGCGACCCATACTCCAAACCAAATCAGGTGAAGCACGACAAACGGAATGCTCCCAACGAAGTTGGCGATGCTGTCCGACATACGATCCGCGGTGGTACGCCTTTGTCGCGCCTCTTCCTCCAGCGCAATGACGGTATTGATATTGGCTTGTGCGGAGGGCGGAGTAGCCGATTGATCGATTGCTTCCATTCACCTCTATTATGCGATTAATTGGCGGGCGCTATTGTCCTGGACGAGGCGGCGCTGAAGGAGCGCCGTTCACGATATCGAGAAGTTCTATCTCGAAGGTCAGCGCGGCATTGCCTGGAATGCCTTGGCGCCCTTGATCGCCATAGGCAATGCTCGAAGGACAAACCAACCTGGCCTTGCCGCCCACTTTCATTTTCTGCAGGCCTTCAGTCCAACAAGGAATCACGCCATTCAGGGGAAACTGCGCGGGCTCTTTGTGTCTAGACGAGCTGTCAAACTCCGTGCCGTCCACAAAGGTTCCGCGATAATTGACCTTCACGGTATCGGTTGGCTTAGGCGTAGGCCCCGTACCAGGCGTGAGCTCCCGATAGATCAGTCCCGATTCACTCTTCATCGCGCCCGGTTCCACGGCGGCCTTCGCAAGGTAGTCCTGCGATGCTGCCTTCTGTTGCACCGCCACCTGAGCCCGTCGCGCGTCGGCAAACGCCTGAATCTTTGGGCCCCACGTCTCGATGTCTTCCGCCGGCTTCCCGGCAGCCGCGTCGCTCAGCGCGCGCTTCACTATGTCAAGCTCAGCAGGACTCAAACTAAACGGAGTAATAGAGCGGGAGATCGAAAGCCCGAGTGCGTAGATGATCTTTTGGTCGTCAGTCATAAGGGCGGGCGCCGCAGCCGGCTTGGTCGCGGCAGTGTGCGAACTCGCGGTGGATTTCGCGGTGCCGGATCGTGTGCCGCTCGCCGGCCGCTGAGGCGCAGGAGCTTGGGCTAGCAGAGCGGTCGCGAAGAGAATAAGTAGTCCGCGCATCTGTTCAGGCTAGCATCGGCTGCTATACCCATTCTCCGGCGCGCATGAGCGGCTCCGTTCGTCCGCCAGCGTCTACTCCATCCACATCGATATCAGCCGAGCCGATCATCCAATCCACATGAATCAGACTCTCATTCGCGCCCTTGGTTGCCAGTTGCTCGGGAGCGAGCTTGTCGCCGCCCCGGATGCATGTGCTGTACGCCTGGCCCAACGCGATATGGCTGGCGGCATTCTCATCAAACAGCGTGTTCCAGAACAGCAACCCGCTGCGGGCAATGGGTGACGAATGGGGAACCAAGGCCACTTCTCCTAATTGGCGGGCGCCTTCATCAGTGGCAATCATCTGGCGCAGAACCGTCTCGCCTTCCGTGGCCGACGCTTCTATGACCCGGCCGTTCTCAAACCGCACGACGATGTTCTTGATCAGCGTGCCTTGATACGAAAGTGGCTTGGTGCTGCGGACCGTGCCGTCAACCCGGTCCTTGTGGGGCATGGTAAATACTTCTTCGGTGGGCATATTAGCGATTCCGTAGATGCCGTTCTTTGC
>CAXUCT010000488.1:0-2397 GCA_964249415.1 uncultured Bryobacteraceae bacterium
GCGAGGCGCTGTTCGGTGGGGGCTTGGAACAGGGGGCGCAGCCAGCGGATATTTCCCTCCGCTTCTTCGGCCTGACGTTGCTGGTTCAGGGCGACCACGCGGTCAACGGTTTCGCGGGCGGTCAGGGTGGCGGCCCAGCCATAGGCGGCGGCCACTTCGGCGTCCAGGGTTTCGTGCAGGCGGAGCAGGATGGAGACGTGGCCGGAATCGTGGATGTCGCGTTCGGGCATCGGTAAGCATTTGGCCGGCGCGCAGGCGTTCGAGCACGTTGTAGAGGCCGGTCATGGTGAGCTGGGGGCTGGCGTCGAGCCGGGTGCGGCGCAGGGCGTCGAGTTCCTCGGCGATGGCGTCGACGGAGGCGCGCTGTGTGGGGGTGGCGTCGGGGAAAGGAGATCGGGTCAAAGCAGCGGTTCAAGCGCGGCCCTGACCTGACGACCGGTGTTTGATAACAATGCGGCCGTTTGTGACTGCTACCGTTCACAAATCGGGCACATCTGCGACGTATGATGGAGCGCCTTGTAATGCCTAAAACAACCAACTGGCGAGTGTTGAACCTTGGGAAAGCTGCTAAAGGGTCCGGCCTGGTATCCTGGCGGGCCGAGTCTTAGGGCCGTCTGCAAGCTGGGTTTCTTCGGAGATGACCATGCGCCGGGCTTTGTCGCCTATCTATCTAGATGCCGCGGAAGCTGAGCGGTTGCCGCCGATCGTTTCGCGGCGCGGGCCAAAGCGGATCGCATTCGGTTGGTATGGTGGCAAGTTCAGTCACCTAGAATGGCTGTTGCCACATCTTCCGAAATGTCACCATTACTGTGAACCCTTCGCTGGATCGGGGGCAGTTTTACTTAATCGCGCTCCGTCCCCCGTAGAAACTTATAACGACATTGACGGAGAGGTCGTAAACTTCTTTCGCGTTTTGAGAGATCAGGAGGCGGAACTGCAACGCGCCATAGCTCTCACACCCTTTGCGCGCGAAGAATTTCACCAAGCCATTTCAGCTAAAGGAAAGACCACATCTGCCCTGGAGCGTGCCAGACAATTCTATGTGCTGGCTCGTCAGACGAGAACCGGCTTGGCACAAAGCGCCACGCTAGGAAGGTGGGCAAACTGTAAAGACACTAGCCGCGCAGGCATGTCTGGAGTGGTTTCCAGGTGGCTTGGTGGAATAGACGGCTTGCCAGATATCGCGAATCGGCTGCTTCGAGTGCAAATCGAGAACCGACCAGCTTTGGACATTATCCGCCTATACGACAGTCCCGGTACTCTGTTCTATTGTGACCCGCCTTATCTGCACGACACTCGTGGCGACAGCTCCGCGTATGGGCACGAAATGTTCGATTTCGAGCATATGGATTTGGCAGGCGCGTTAAGCCGATGCGAAGGAAAGGTCGCAATTTCTGGATACCGTAACGATCTTATGGATAGGCTTTTTAAGGGGTGGCGACGGTTCGACGCACCTGGCAAGAAAGCGCATTCAATAAAGCAGATGCGCTTCGAGTGCTTGTGGATGAACTACTGATGGCGCGAAAAGCCGCGAAGGCGATGCGCGTTGCACTTAGTCCCGACCGCGACATCGCATCTCAAATGCTCAATGCTTGCTGGAACGCAGTGCTCACTGACGATAGCATGGAGACGACACCTACATTAGAAGCACTGATAAACAGTAATCTCGTCACTGTTCGATATTGTCTGCCAACGCAGCTTTTAGGGAAGTTAGTCGATCCTTCATTGGATGCGCTATGCCTCCAGGCAGAAGAAAAAGGGGCAGGTCAGTGGGATCCACGAAGTTTTGCCAAAGCGGTGATTTCCCCGTGGGTACTCCAAAATCAAAAAGTTCTAGGCAGCAGCGCTGATCCATACGTTGGCAACCCGCTCCGCCGTCCACGGTTGGACAAGGGGTTGGAGCAAATGCAGGATATAGACCAGTGGGAGTCTTTGTGCCGCGTTCTCTCTGAAGTTCAGAAACGAAACGATCCCGATTTTACCAATGTTGTCTTCCAGCAGACACTCGCTGCGATTCGGAATAGGCTTCGCGATCACGACTTTGTCTACGTCGTTCCAAGCCGCGTGAGCCTCGAGCAGGCGAAGAGTATCGTAGTTGCGTTCTTGGCTGAAAAGAGCCGAGGCGATCGAGGCTTGGCAGTAGTAGCCGCCTTGTTCGAAACGCTTAAGGAGCGGATCGGCTTGTATAAAGAGGTCCGGCGGGGTGTCATCAATGCAGCGGACGCTGCAACCGGCTCGGTGGCGGATTTGGAGTGTGCCGGAGCGGACGGCGAGATCATCCTTGCTGTTGAAGTGAAGGAGCGGACAATAGGAGACGCCGACGTACAAATTGCGATTGTAAAAGCCAGAGCGTTCAACGTGCGAGAGTTTTTGTTTTGCACAGAGGGCATTACCCCT
>CAXUCT010000488.1:2427-2654 GCA_964249415.1 uncultured Bryobacteraceae bacterium
GTTTGGAAGTCCTTGTTGGACTCGCTCTGATACATACATACAGACACACACACCAACGACTACCGACTCGACACTTCTCCGATCTGGCGAAAACGTGCACCAGAGAACTCAGCGGGGCCCAACGGGCGGTGAACGCGGCTACGTCGTTGCTGATGCACGCCTCCAAGGTGATGTTATCTCGACGTTACAACTCTAACGCTCATTCTGGCACCCACAACAGCCGCAGA
>CAXUCT010000489.1:0-2644 GCA_964249415.1 uncultured Bryobacteraceae bacterium
CGGCAGATCCGGGCATTGTGGGAAAGCAGGTGCGGGTGGGGAATGTGCCGCACATAGTGATCGGCGTAATGCCGGCGCAGTTCACTTTTCCGGAAGAAGCGGGTGCAGGTACATCGGCCAAAGGCATTTGGCTACCGTCACGGGTCACCGCCGAGATGCGCGGGCGCGGCTTCACTCTATATGAAATGATTGGGCGGTTGCGTCCAGGCGTGACGGCGAAACAGGCACGCGCAGAACTTGTAACGGTGGCGAGTGACATACGCCGGGAAGACCCAAGGGAGACAGTGGGACTTGCGTTTCGTTTGCGGCCGTATCGCGAGACGATCACGGGCGCCGTACAGCCGGTGTTTACTGCATTGGCAGGGGCGCTAGGGTTAGTGCTTTTGATTGCCTGCGCGAACGTGGCCAATCTGCAGTTAAGCCGGTGTTTAGCGCGGTACCAAGAATTAGCAGTGCGATCGGCGCTAGGCGCTCCCAAGTGGCGGCTGGTCGGAGAACTCGTGATGGAGAGTGCGCTGCTGAGCGCCGCGGGAGCATTCGCCGGTTTGGAGTTGGCGCTCGGGATTTTGCGGTTGCTGAGAATGCTACCCGAAGACTTGATTCCGAGGGCGAATGAAATTCAACTTCGTTGGGGCGTGATGGCAACGCTGGCCGGTTTGGCTGGGGCGTCGACGTTGCTTTCAGCCGTGATGCCGGCATTGTTTGCCATGCGAGCGGAACCGCAGGAAGCTTTGCGCGGAGCAGGCAGAGGAGTGAGTCAGCCCGCGGGGCGCACGCGGATGGCGGGATGGCTGGTGATGGGCGAAGTGGCCATTGCAGGCGTGCTGCTGGTGGGCTGTTCACTGCTGTTTCACACGTTGTACAACTTGGAGCACAAGTCGCTCGGTTTCGAGATTGCGAACGTTGTGACATTTACAGCCACCCCGCCCACATCGGCCGGTTATCTGTCTGGATCGACGGCAGCCGGCAAACGGGGGCCGTCTATCGAAAGCCACGTCTATGCGCCACTGCTTGCGAAGTTGCGCGCGCTGCCCGGGGTGAAGCAGGCGGCGCTTTCCTCCTCCATACCTTTTGACGGAGTCGACCTCGGATCGAGCTTTACGTTTGAGGGTCACAAGAATAGGACACCGGAAGAGCGGAAGGCGCAGAACGCGATCTTGCGCGTGATGAGCGGCGGATATATGAATTCGATGGGAACACGGCTACTGAAAGGGCGGGCCATTTCGGACGCCGATACAGGCGAGAGTCCGTTTGTGGCCGTGATCAATCAAGCGTTTGCGCACAAGTTTCTCGAGGGCAAGGATCCGTTGGGGCAGAGGTTGAATCTGGGCGGAAAAGACACCGGCATGGAGAAGCCGTACGCGATTGTGGGCGTGGTTGGGGATGCCGCGCAGCAGAGCATGGTGGAGCGCGCGACGCCGGAGATGGAGTTGTCCTATTTGCAAATTCCGGAGCACTCGCTCTTTTATCCCATCCTGTTGGAATCGGCGACGAAGTTTGCCGTGCGAGCGGAGCCACATCAGGATGTGAGCGGCGAGATTCGCGCGGCCGTTCGGAAAACCGCGCCCGGATTTGCTATTGATGACCTACGAACAATGCAGATGACGGTGGACAAGGCTGACTTTAATCAACGCCTGGGCTTTTATTTGATCGGCGGATTTGCGGGGATCGCAGTGCTGATGGTGATGGGCGGCTTGTACGGAGTGCTGTCACAGTTAGTAAGCCAGCGGCGGCAAGAGATTGGGGTGCGAGTGGCATTGGGCGCGACGAGCGGATCGATTCTGGCGATGATTTTGCGGCAGGGCGCGGTGCTGATTGGAACTGGAGTGCTGGTGGGCTTGGTTGCGGCGGCGGCATTGGCGCGCACGATTCAGAGCTTCCTCTATGGAGTGACAGCGGCCGACGTATGGTCTTACGCAGCAGCGGCCGCTGCCTTGTTGGGGGTGGGTTTACTGGCGGCGCTAGCGCCGGCCCGACTTGCTGCGACGATTGAGCCGTTGGAAGCGTTGCGGGCGGAATGAACGCACGATGATTCGGTGAGGTGTAGGCCGCCACTTCACTCCTTTAATTCAGAGCACTAGGCTAATTGGCTTTCACGAGATAGCCTGGACGCGAAAAGACCTGAGCACCGGGCACATCCACCTGCAGATCGATCCGGTGATAACCGGAGTTAGTTGTATCCGGCGAGTAACTGAGTGTGTAAAGGCTGCGTAGTTCCTGACCCATCAAAGCGAGCGCGTCTTCTAACTGGGCTTGCTTGCGGAAGTGGAGTTGAACGCCTCCGGTGGACGAGGTGAGTATCGAAAAGAGGTCCCTAGAGGCGGTGACTTTGGCAATACTTCTGAGCGTGGGGATGAGCTTAGTCAGTTCGACGTTGGCCTGATAACCGCCTTTCGAGACTTGACTACCAAGACCGCGCAGGTGGAAGGAGTCAGATACGAACGACTTCCCGAGTTCGGGTAGAGTTAGCGCGAAAACCAGGATATTCTCGCGTTCGACTTGCTCTTGCAGCATGGAGAGCTTGGCCTTGCTGCCGTGATCGGACGATTGACCGATAAACAGCAGCACGCGTGATCGAACCCCCGGTTGCCCTTTGAGGAGGGAGACGGCTTGGAGGCCGGCATCAATCGTGCGAGCTGGTTGC
>CAXUCT010000490.1:0-1115 GCA_964249415.1 uncultured Bryobacteraceae bacterium
CCGGATTCCAGTTCATACAAGATCCAATGGATTATGAGACGCGCACTCATCACTCGAACCTGGACGTGTATGATCGCATTCAGCCGGGCGACTTGATGCAGGCGTCGGCGATTATCGCGTCCTTTGTGTATGACGCGGGGGCGCGCCCGGACATGCTGCCGCGCAAGCCTCTACCGGCGCCGCATCCCGTAAAGCGGAACTCGCAAGGACAGGAAACTGCAGAGCCGCATGACGCGCCCCCATCCGGTCTAGCTCCGGATCATCATGACGAACTGCACTAAGGAATCTATTATGTTGCGCAAGCTCTCTGGCGCGGGGTTGCTGTTCGCCCTGTCACTCTCCATGGTTTGGGCCGCGAAAAAGCCGGTTACGGTTGACGCATTGATGCACAGTGGCGGCGGCCAACGCCGGCATGAAAGCCAAATTACCTGGGCTCCCAACGGATCGCAGTTTGTTGTGAACAGCGGCGGCACGTTGCGGCTGTACGATGTTCCCTCCGGCAAGCAGCGCGACATCATTGCGATGGACAAGTTGGAAGAGGTGGCGGTGAAAGGCGAGCCAACGCCGGTGTTTGATTGGACCAATCGCCGCGTTGATGAGAATCCTATTCAATGGTTTGCCGGCAATGACCGGCTGCTGGTCGAGGCGGGCGGCGATCTGTTTGCGGTGGATGTGAAGGGTGGTAGCTTCGATCAGCTTACGAAGACGGCCGCGGTGGAGCGCGATCCAAAACTCTCGCCCGACAATCGATTCATTTCCTTCCGGCGCGGGCCCAATCTGTACACGCTGGAGTTGCGCTCAAGAAAGGTGACGCAGTTAACCGCGGATGGTTCCGACACGCTGCTGAACGGCGAGCTCGATTGGGTGTATCCGGAAGAACTGGATTTAGGCACGGCGCACTGGTGGTCACCGGATTCGCGTTCAATTGCATACTTGCAGTTTGATATTGCGAAGGAACCGGTGTTTCCGCAAGTATCGCTTTTGAATCACCACGGAGTGCTGGAACCGGAGCGCTTTCCGCAGCCTGGCGATCCAAACGCGGAGGTGAGGGTCGGGATCGTGCCGGCGGGAGGTGGCGAGACACGATGGATGAACTTCGGCGAGCCTCGCGGCAA
>CAXUCT010000490.1:1125-2642 GCA_964249415.1 uncultured Bryobacteraceae bacterium
GGGCAGCGAGGTAGCCGTTGAGAAGCTGCCGCGCATCCAGAATAAGTTGGACGTGCTGGTGGCCAACGCCGGGACAGGCGTGTCGCGCGTGCTTCTGCACGAGGAAGATCCACATTGGATCAACGTGAAAGGCGAGATCAATTTCCTCGCGGACAGCCGGCTCTTATGGACAAGCGAGCGCGACGGCTTTCGTCATCTCTATCTCTACGGCGCCAACGGCAGTCTTCAGAAACAGTTAACTAGCGGCGCGTGGCAAGTGGAAGAAGTGACGGGCATCGATCAGGCACACGGCCGCGTGTTCTTTACTTCCACTGAGGCGAGTCCGCTGGAGCGCCAGTTGTATACGGTCGGTCTTGATGGTTCAGGAAAACAGCGGCTCACGCAGGGCCAGGGAACACATGCCATTTCGCTTTCGCCAACCGCCGCGTATTGCATGGACAACTACAGCGGACTCAAGGCGCCTCCACGTAGCACGTTGCGGAGCACTCTACCGAAAATCGAGGGCGCGGAGGTGCGCGTTTATACAGCGCCCGATATGGCGGACGCGGAGGAGTACGACATTCTGCCGACGGAGATTGTGAATGTAAAAGGCGCAGACGGAACGTTGCTCTACGCGCGGCTGATTAAGCCCGCGGGCTTCGATCCGGCGAAGAAGTATCCGGCCGTGGTGATGATTTATGGAGGTCCCGGCGTTCAGGAAGTGACCGACACGTGGCAGGGCTTGTCGTGGGATCAGGTGCTGGCGCACCGGGGTTTTGTGATTTGGCAGTTGGACAACCGGGGATCGAATGGACGAGGGCATCCGTTCGAATCCGTGATCTATCACGACATGGGCGCGCACGAGCTTGAAGATCAGAAGACCGGGATTCAGAATCTGGTTTCGATGGGCTTCGTGGATCCGCAGCGCATTGGGATGTTCGGTTGGAGCTATGGCGGATATATGACGTTATATACGGTGACGAACGCGCCGGGACTGATTCGCGCCGCTATCTCCGGCGCACCCGTCACGAACTGGCGCAACTACGACAGCATCTATACGGAACGCTACATGGGGATGCCGGAGGAGAACGGCGAGGCTTACGCCTCCACGTCACCGGTTACAAAGGCCGCCAATTTACAATCGAAGCTGCTGATTCTGCACAACATTGAAGACGATAACGTGCACTTCATGAATACAGTGCAGATGGCCGATGCGCTAGAGAAGGCGGACAAGCAGTTTTTTATGGTGGTTTACCCGCAGAGATCGCATGGCGTAGGCGGGCCAATCCGGCGGCAGATGCTGGAGGAAACTACGGCTTTCTTCGAGCAGAATCTGAAATAGAGAGCGTGGGCGGGGCAGCGCAGGATGCGGTTGATCTCGGATAGCCGCCCGGTTGCTGTGCTGAAATGAAGAATCCACCCTGGGATCCGGCATGTCCTGGAATTAGCCGCGATCCGAATCTGGTTACGTTTTTCAATGAGTAGAAAAATCCGTTCGACGACGATTCTTTGCGTGCGGCGAAACGGCAAAGTGGTTC
>CAXUCT010000491.1:0-1762 GCA_964249415.1 uncultured Bryobacteraceae bacterium
TGATCGAATGGTCGTCCGTTTTCGAACTTCGCCTCAGGGCTGAGATGGTAGCCTGCCAGCACTTGCGCGTACGTCTTGAGATCCGCAGCTGCAACGGCTTGCCCGGACTGCCGATCGAACGCCTGAAGCGACTTCGCCGGCTGGCTCGGATTTACGCCGCTCCTGCGCTAACAGGCGGCAGCAGAAGCCTCGGATGGATCTCGAAATTGGATGAGCGACGATGCTCTGGCTTCCAACTACCGCGGCACCCTTGGCACCAGCTTCCTGCTCCCGCATAAAGCCGATGATCTGCTCTTCGGAAACGCAGACGCTTCATCGTTTGACCCTTCGAAAGCTGTCGGACCCTAATCCATAATGGATAGAACTTCCGCGGGCAGGTCAATCATTCCAATCAGGTTTCATGCTGATCGTCGGTCTTTGGGACCGGCGCCGAGAATTGGTAGGCGAAACGGGAGTGGATCGAGCAAGGACGGCTGCGCGGCGGCTATTCGCGCGACCTCCCGCGTTTCAGGTTTCTGCCGGAACTACTGTCGGTATTGCCATGACGACATCAGCAAGCTGAAGCGAATGTATGTAGGTAGCCAGTGTGTGGCCATCCATGAACCACATTCCGAAATCTTTCCTTCAGTCTGCAAAATATGCCTTCGCAATAGACCGGCACCAACAAACTCCCTCATCTGCTTCTCTGTTATTGCATTTCCGTCCTTGTAACGTTTAGTCTGACCGATCACCGTCGCTTTACATCCCATTGGCACTGCATACGCCTGCGGTACAATGTTTAGATTGGTGGCGATGAAGTCGACGCCGCCATCTGCGGTAGGCTGCGTTGAGTGCGCTGTCGCACCAAACCCATTCAGAATATCAGCGCAGATTTCCTCTACTTTGAAAGGGTCCAAATTTCTCAAATGCGCCAACAAGCCCGAGGTTGGTGTTCCTGCGGTCTTAACATAGGGCGGCTGCTCTTCGTCTATGTGGAACTTCGGCGCTGATCCATCTACCAGGCAGACAGATGCTTCATTCCGGAGGTGTTCGGCGATGTAATGAATGTTCCGCTCGACATATTCCCAAACCTCTTCATCGCTCTTTCCAATCCATTTTTTCCTCACAGCGGCGAAACAGACATTAAGAAGTGGGATCCATTCGATGGATACAATTTCCGCCTTCACCCACACAGCCGCGACTTGCGAAGAGGGGACAGCCAAGCTCGTTACTCAGCGGATAATTTGTGGCGATCTTCCAGGGCTTGGACAATGCGCTGCGATAGTTCTCGGAGGCTGACCATAGTTGGCGCATCCATCTTGCGCAACATGTCGGGCGTGAGCGACTTAAGTGCGGCGTCTGCCGCAAGGATTTTCGGATACCAGTCTTCAGGGTGCTCGGCCTGATATCGTGCAAGCGCCCTCGTCAGGGTGCCTTCAGGAGAACGAAGCACATTAAGCGCGGTATCATCTTTTAGGATTTCCGATAGATCTCGCACCGATTTAGCTTCCGGGAGCTTAGGACTTTCCGCACCTTCCTCACCACCTGGTAGCATCCAGCTGTAAAACTCATGTAATTTATCAATATCGCAAAAACGTTCTTTTTCGTCGCTCCAGTTAAGCCACCCGCGCACAGCTGGGCGTTTGAAAACTTCCTCAAAATAACTGTACATTCTAGGTTCGGCGAACTCGCCGTACTCCTCGTCACCTACCATCTGCTCAAGCGCAACAAAGCAACGATAGGCACCATTTGCCGACCGCGTTGATAATCCGAGGCTTTGCGC
>CAXUCT010000491.1:1772-2608 GCA_964249415.1 uncultured Bryobacteraceae bacterium
CCTTAATGCCTGAGACGTGTCTCAATCCAGGCAAGATCAGAGTCGCGGAGGCGGAAGCGAGATCATTTAGAAGCAAACATTCAAGCTGCATGTAGTTTCTAATTCGTTCCTCGCTAAACGTCTCTTTACCGATTTCGTGGAGGTCTACGAGCCATTTAAGAGCCGTAACGCGCCTATTTCCTTCGATGACTACGTAACGGGGGGGATCGGAATTTACCTTCCACTCACGAACGACGACACGGTCCATTGGAAGAAAGCCAATAGCTTTGATCGTGTCGCGGAGTTCCGCAACGTCGAACATGGGATCTCGCATCTTCTCGTAAGTGCTTGCTTGCACTTTGATGTCAGCAAACCGGCCTTCTGGGATCGAGTTCAGCACCTCACCTAACTCCGAGAACCTAGTATTATTCGGGTCGAGGAGCAGTTGATCCAGGGTGACTTTGATCGGCGTAAGCAGCGACGGAAGGTTGTCCATGCGGTGTCCAAAGTTCAGCAGCAGGAAGACTCATATCATGAAAGCAGGTGCCACACATCGCCTCAGGCTGACAGCGGGCCCAAGCCCTGCGCATTTCTGCTGCTAGAATTGATTCGCGACCACCAACCGGACCTCTCAAACATCTCAAATAAGTTGCAACCGGCCAAAAATTCAGGAACTTTAACACAACGAAACCGGCCCAGATTGTCCGTGACGTTCACCACTTTGTGAACTGGCTATCATGCACTCCAATCAGCGACCCTCCTTATGGTCAAAATTGGTCTGCGGAACTCTCTTTCTCTATACCCCCTCTCCCTTGTGGAGAGGGGCAGGGGGTGAGGGTCAGCCGGCGGCGTGGGTG
>CAXUCT010000492.1:0-1906 GCA_964249415.1 uncultured Bryobacteraceae bacterium
CCATTACTGGAGGCGAAGGAACAATTTGCCAAGGCAAGCCGCTTACACTGCATGCCAACGTTGCCGGACCCGCCGGTCACACGTTGCAATATGCGTGGACATCCAACGGCCAGGCGCAAGGCTCAAACAGTCCTGACTTTACCTTTACCCCGAATAACACCGGCTCGTTCAACATTCAGGTAACAGTAACTGACATGACGCCTCCGCCCCCTCCGATGGAGCGTCCCAGGAACATTCCGGTTCGATGCTGGGTACAACCTCCCACGCCTCCACCGGCCGCCCCAGTTACGGCCACAGCTTCTTTGACGGTCGCCGACACTACCCCGACCATCACAAGCGTGACCGCTAATCCTGATACTTTGGCCTGTGCTGCTAATACGACTGGTACGCACACCGCCAACCTCACAGGTAACGCTTCGCCCTCCGCTTGCGGCGGCAACTTGACTTACAAGTGGACCGTCAGCGAAGGCAGCGTGAGCAACGACACTAACCCGAACGCAACTTTCGATGCTTCTACATTGAACTTCGAGGGCGGCGCGCAAGGTCAAACCAAGAGCGTCACTGCGACCCTCACGGTCAGCGACGAAGCCGGCAAGACTGCTTCTCAGACCGCCACAATCACGGTGAACTGCCAGCCGTCCTTTGTACGGCTTGACGATGTTGTCTTCGCTAAGAACAACACTCGTGTAAACAATTGCGGCAAGCGTGTTCTGATCGACGACGCAGCTCCCAGAGTGGCGGGCGGCGATTATGACATCGTTCTCGTCGGCCATCGCGACAGTGATGAAGCGACCAACGCTACCGGCATGGGTCGTGGACGTCGCGGCCGTGGCGGTCGCGGCCGAGGTGGGATGGCTCAAGCGCTTGACGAAGTCCGCGTGCTGAATTGCGCTGGAGTATTGAGCGGCGGCACTGGAACCTGTGCCAAGGTCGATCCTTCCCGCATTCGCGTCGATTGGGTCGGAACCGACCAAACTTCGGAAACGAGACCTGGACTTTGCGGTACTTCGAACCTGAAGGAACGTAGAGGTTCTCAGACGACTGCTGCCGACAAGAACCGTCGCGTGGAAGTCTATCTCGTCCCGAGAAACAGCCAGAGCTTGCCTCCCGCGGTTAAGAATGTCAAACCGCTTCCGGAGCGCGAGGTTCGGGCGCTCGGTTGTCCGAAGTAGACCCGTAAGTGTAGTAACGGGGAAAGGCCAAGCGGTGAACCGCTTGGCCTTTTCTCGTTTTGGAATGTCTGCTACGATCCCAAATGGAGGATCAAATGAAGTATCTCTTTGCGTGGATCTTGGGCGTACCCGGAATTTTGATTGTGCTTTGGTTCTTATTCAACCACCACTAGAACCGCCCGTGCCTCTTCCTGGCAGTTCGGATGTTTGCGTAGTAGGTGGTGGACCGGCCGGCTTGTCCGCGGCGATAGCGCTTGCGAACCTCGAATACGGCGTGGTCGTGCTCGATTGCGCCGTGCCGCCTATCGACAAAGCATGCGGTGAAGGACTGCTGCCGGACAGCCTGTCCGCGCTAGCCGCTCTGGGCATAGAAATTTCCCCCCAGTTAGGCCGCCCCTTCAAGGGCATTTGCTTCTTCGACGGGCAATCTTCAGCCATCGCTAATTTCGCCACACAAATGGGGCTCGGGCTTCGCCGCACGGCACTCCACAGTTTACTTACAGCACGCGCTGAGCAGTTAAGCATTCCCCTGTATTGGGGCGTCAAAAACGTCCACTTGACTCCTGAAGGAGTCTCAGCCAACGGACACATTGTGAGATCGAAGTACGTGATCGGCGCAGACGGCCAAAATTCCGGGATGCGGCGGCAAGCTGGTCTCCATCAGCCTTTGCGGGAAACTTCGCGGTACGGCTTCCGGCGGCACTATCGCGTGAAACCCTGGTCCCCTTACGTAG
>CAXUCT010000492.1:1916-2600 GCA_964249415.1 uncultured Bryobacteraceae bacterium
AAATCTATGTGACTCCCGTCTCGGAGGACGAGGTGGGCGTCGCGCTCATCTCGCGAGATCCGGCCCTACGTCTGGACCAGGCACTCGTTCAGTTTCCGATCGTTCGCGAACGTCTTCACAACGCCTGCCAAGCCTCCCACGAGCGTGGCTCTCTATCGGTATCGAGGACGCTGCACCGCGTCTCCAAAAATGGTTTAGCTCTCGTCGGTGATGCCTCCGGCTCAGTCGACGCGCTTACCGGCGAAGGAATCGGTTTATCTTTCCGGCAATCGCTTGCCCTCGCGCACGCACTCAAGTCCGGCAGTCTCGATGGCTACTCGGCGCAGCATAGAAGGTTGAGCCGCAGACCACGCGCCATGGCTTCCCTCCTGCTCCTCTTGGACAAACATCCGAACCTTCGAAAGCGAGCCATAGCGACCCTGGCCTGCCGCCCCGAGGCCTTGGGAGCGCTACTCGCGATCCATGTCGGCGAAAGCCCAGTGACGCAACTCTTGTCCTGGCCCATGCTCGATTTTTGCCGGGCATTTCTGGCTGCGTGATCTGCGTTAGCATGGAAGGCGATGCAAGCGGTCCCCTCTGTAGCTTTCGATAGAGTACGTGGGGCGAGCTCCTTCGAGTGGAAATATCGCGCCTGGCTCATCACTGGCCTTTACTTGCTCGCGCTCGCCTGTTTCCGGTTTGATC
>CAXUCT010000493.1:0-2564 GCA_964249415.1 uncultured Bryobacteraceae bacterium
AAAAGCCGCAACTCGATTTGAATAGCGCTCCTCCGCGCTCCACCGCCGCCGGATCTTCCACCGGCTGCTGCCGTGGCTGCGGCACAGGCTGATGCTCTTGCCCACTAGCCAGACCCACAATGCCCAGAAACACACAAGCCGAATAAAATATATTCCAACGCATACGCTACAACTGAAGTTTATCTTCACGAAAAATCTGCTTCCTGTCGATTTTTCGCGCTCTTGTTCGTCATCCAGTCGAAGAGCCCAAGGGGCAAAAGGAGAATGCAATGCCGCAATATATGCTTTTGCTGCGTGATGATCGAGAAGCTTGGCAAAAGCTCAGTCCGGAAGAGATGCAGAAAGCCATGGAGAAATATCTGGCCTGGCGAAACAAACCCTTTGTCACTGACGGCAAACGCCTGGATGAACGCACCGGGCGCGTCCTGCAAAAGAAGAACGGCAGCGTCAGCGTGACTGACGGGCCTTTCAGCGAGTCCAAAGAAGTGCTCGGCGGTTACTACACCATCAAAGCGGAAAACTTCGACGAGGCCATTCAACTCTCGCTCGACCATCCGCATGTCGATTTCGGCACCGTCGAGATTCGGGAAGTAATCGCTCGACCTGAATAGCTACTCCAATGAACGATGAGCTGAGCAGCCCGCTATTGCTGGAGCACCTGTTTCGCAGACACGCCGGCAGGAGCGTTTCCTATCTCGCTGGGCTGCTTGGCTCGCAGTATCTGCAACTCGCCGAAGACGCGGTGCAGGAAGCCCTATTGCGCGCCGCGCAGACATGGCCTTTCGGAGGCGTTCCCGACAGGCCCGCGGCATGGCTCTTTTCGGTAGCCCATAACTATGCGCTTTCCGTGCTGCGCCGCGAAACTAGTTTTGAAAAGAAGACCGCCGAGTTGCTGGCGACACTTGAAGCCAGCACCCAAGCCGTCGAGAACGTAGACGGCGCGGGGCATCTACGTGACGACGAGTTACGCATGATCTTCACGTGCTGTCATCCGGAGTTGGCCCAGGATGTATGCGTGGCGCTCAGCCTCAAGCTTGTGGGTGGCTTCAGCGTGGGCGAAATTGCGCGCCTATTTCTGGCCGAAGAGAATACCATTGCGCAACGGTTGGTGCGGGCAAAGCGGCTGCTCCGCGACCGGAGTTTGCCGTTGCTCAAGCCCGACCCCGCGGAGTTGCGTGTGCGCCTCGACTCCGTACTCGAAGTGATCTATCTCATGTTTAGCGGCGGCTATGCAGCCCACAGCGGCGAGGAACTCATTCGCCGTGATGTCTGTCTTGAGGCGTTGCGGCTGGGGCGCGTAGTGGCCGCTTCCTCCATGACTGCTCCGCGCGTCGACGCTCTGGTCGCGCTGATGGCTTTGCAGGCCGCCCGCTTGCCCGCGCGGATGGACGCCGTCGGCGATCTTGTGTTGCTCGAGGAGCAGGACCGCGCTCTCTGGGATGACGAGCTCATCGCGCTCGGCTTTCGCTATTTCGATAAATCGATAGCCGGTGACGAGCTCTCCAGGTGGCATGTGCAAGCGGCCATTGCCACGACCTATGCAAAGGCCGAAAGCTCGGACCAGATCGACTGGCCGGCCATTCTGGAGCACTACGATCAACTGCTTCAGATGACTGCATCACCGGTCGTGGCTCTCAATCGCGCCGTCGCGGTGATGAAGGTGCACGGCGCCGAAGCCGCCCTGGCAGCTCTCCTACCGCTGGAAAGCCATGCCGCCCTCCGTGGCTATCACCTGTTTCCCGCCGTGCGCGGGCGTCTTTTGGCCCAGCTTGGCCGCCTTCCTGAAGCCGAAGCCGCGTTTTCCGCCGCACTCGACTGCCATTGCATAGAACCGGAGCGACGATTCCTGCGAAAGCAGCTAGAATCAGTTCGATGAACGAGCCTCCCGACATCCCCGGCGCGCACGACGCCGTTAACTGGTTTCGCTACTGGCCCACATTCCACGATGCCGAAGTCCTTTCCATCACCCTGAATCGGTCGAGTGGATGTCAAGTCGAAATCCACGCATTCGAAGCGACTTCGGAAGTGGATGCTCGTGCTTACTATGTTCTTGCTAAGTCACGCGATCATCACGTTCTTGCTAGAGGGCTTCCTCTTAGACGAAGGAGGAATCACGAACACACGGATCGACTTCTTCAATCAGCAAAACGTTCTGAGTGCCGCGAGCATTAAGTGCCTCCCCAGCGGCTATGTATTGATGCTGGATGGCATTTTCGGAGTAGATGCTTCGATTAGTTGTGAGCGGATGAGTGTTAAACTGCAGCCTGGAAATCCAAGTAGCAGCAGCACCTATGAGGCGGCCCCCTTAACCCACCGTCTCAGCGCTGTAACGAGCGATCAACCCCGTCCGGACCGCGTACCGGTGAACCCGAGTGAAGAACCAAGCGGCCAAAACAATATCCAACACTGCCAGCCCAAGCCCCCAAGCCAAACTCATTCCCGAAAAAGCCCGGCCGGAAATAATCGTCCGCATCCCTTCAAATACATACGAGGGCGGTAACAAATGCGCCACGCCTTGCATCCAGCCAGGCAGCGTTCGCAGCGGATAAAACACTCCCACGAAG
>CAXUCT010000494.1:0-2547 GCA_964249415.1 uncultured Bryobacteraceae bacterium
TGTCGTGGAATCCGTTTACGAACTCAAAGCCTAGCGCCATTCCAAGAGCTAAAACCAAAAAGAGAACAGAACCGAGCGACGTCGATTCTCCAAAAGGATGCACGCTTTCTCCTGACAACGTTAGTAGGCATCACGAGCCTCTTAGCAGAATAAAAAGGGAATGTTACTGGACAATGAAGTTTATAAGGAAAATAGAACAGCCGAAACGACGTAGCACTTTTGAGCACTTGTTCTTGCGCTTCGGAGCGGGCTCGCAAGTGTTCAGGCCTGTCACTAGGTGCCGCTTTTGGAACCGGATTTCGTGGGCGCTTGTCGTGCTGGGGGTGATTGGTTGGGCGTTCGCTCTGTGGATATTGAGAGGTTACTCGGAATAGGCAAGCTATTTTACCGGCACAAACAGAAAGCAGACCGGGGAAGGCACATGGAACACCTTGCCGGTAAGGCTCAGTTGGCCCGTAGCGGGATCAATTTGGAAAATGACGAACTGATCCGTCTTCTGATCACCCGCAAGTAAGAAGCGACCGGTGGGATCGAATTCAATTGCGCGGGGAAAGGTGCCGCCAGTAGCCGCCACTTGCACCTGCCTCAAAGCGCCGGCCGCATCCACGGCAAAGACCGCGATTGTGCCAGGCCCTCGATTCGAAGCGTAGACATACTTCCCGGCGCGGTCCATCAAAATCTCCGCCGGTGCATTATCGCCGGAGAAGCCAGCCGGTAACGTGGAAACGGTCTGAACCTGTTTTAATGCGCCGTTAGGGCCGTCGACGTTGAAGACGTTCACAACGGATTTCAGCTCGTTCACAACATAGGCGTGCTGCCCGTTCGGGCTGAACACAATATGACGGGGTCCTTCGCCCGGCTCCTCCTTTACGAAAGGAGGATCATTGGGCGTCACTTTGGCACTGGGCGGATCGATCTTGTAGATTCGGATGTGATCAAGCCCGAGATCCGGAACATAGAGGAAACGGTTATCCGCTGAGATGACGGTCTCGTGAGCGTGCGGGCCTTCCTGCCGCTTGGGGTTTACGCCCGCGCCTTTAGCCGTCATCAGTGCCGACATCGCGCCCAAGCTTCCATCGCTCTCTATGGGGAACGCTGATACGCCACCGGTACCGTAGTTCGCAACCGCCAACATCTTCCCCGTACGATCAACAGCCAAGTGGCAAGGTGCTACACCAGCCGAGGAAGCGTGGTTCAGAGAGGTCAATTTGCCCGTTCTACGATCCATCGAAAAGGCAGCTACGCCTCCGTCGGCTTTGCCTTCCAGCTCGCTTACAGCGTATAGATATCGATACTCGCGGTCAGTCGCGATAAAGGACGGATTGACGACTTCGCCTACCAAGCCGAGCGGCTTGAGTTCAGCGTCGCCTGCAGCATAGCGATAAGCGTAGACGCCTTTCCCATAGGTGCCGACGTAAACGAAATAGTCCGTTTGGCTTGCGTTCGAAGATGCGCCTTCGCTGTGAGATGGGGGCATAAGTATAAGGGCGAGTGCCGCTGAGATAAGAGCAGACTTATAGATCATAGACCCACTTTGCTGCTAACGATTCCGTTCCTCACGACTGATTTCCGCAAAAGACTACTGCAAGCTTACAGTGCCCTGTTGAGCAGCCTAATGCGTCTTACGATCCGTGCGCGTAAGCTGATCGCGGAACATATCTGTGAACGGTCTCCAAAGCGGCGAGCGTAGATCCTCGATTTTGACGCGCATCTTGCGCTGCCAGTTCGGGTACTGACCAGTGCTTCCCGGCAAGTTTTGCTGGTTGGTCTCCTTTGTAAAATCCTCCTGATTCAGTAGTAGGATCATGGACCGGACCTGCGCCAGGAAGCCGATGACGGCGTTATGGAGATCCCCGTCGAGTTCGAATACCCGCTGGGCGTTGCGCTCATAGTAGTGAGGCAACAGATGTTCGGCGTGCAGAAGATCCAGCATACGCTGCTTCTCTCCCTTGCGGTCCTCTTTCTGACCTTGATACACCGCATCGTCAATCAAACCGGCCTCCTTACGAGCTTCGATGTCGCGCCCTGTCCAGAAACCCGCCAGCGTCGGAAGATCGTGCGTGGTTGATGAAACCAATGCTTGGCGTTCATACTCATCGCTGTGTTTGAATGATTTGCCGGGCTCGTGTTTCTCGAAATAAAATAACCGGTAACTCAGGATTCCGAAACGCGAAAGCATGTCGCGAATCTCGTCCGTCACGGTTCCCAGATCCTCGCCGACGATGATGTTCCGGTTGCGTTCACTTTCGAGAGCTAAAATGCGCACCAGGTCAGTTGCGTTGTCGCGGACATAAGTGCCCTGCGCGGCGCTAAGGCCTTCGGGTATCCAGAACAGCCGGAACAGGCGCATCACGTGATCGATGCGTAGCGCGCCGCCGTGCCGCACGATTTTTCGAATGCTCTCACCATAGAGCCGGTATCCACTATTGCGATGCACGATCTTATTGGGGGGCGGGAACGCCCAATCCTGCCCGTCGGGCGAGAAATCGTCCGGCGGCGCTCCGACGCGGCAGCCCTGTACATAGTAGTCGCGATAGGCCCATAAAT
>CAXUCT010000495.1:0-2536 GCA_964249415.1 uncultured Bryobacteraceae bacterium
GACGTGAACCGTGCTCTTATGGGCTCTGGCGCCCGCACTACCGCAACACAGGGCAGCGTCAAAACACGCGACCTCCTCGTCGTCGCCGAAGTCTCGCTTGCCATCCTTCTCGCGCTGGGCGCAGGTCTCTTGCTCAAGAGCTTCCTGCGACTCACTGGCGTTGATGCGGGCTTCTCCCGCAGTCACGTTCTTGCCTCCGTCGTCGTTTTAATGGGCCCTCAGTTTCCCGATCTAGAGGCGCGCGTTCACTTCATAAAGAAAGTCATCGACAACTTGAACGGCGCGCCTGGCATCGTCTCCGCCGGCGCCACAGATGGCGTCCCGCTCTCCGGAAATAACGGATCCGCTTACGTTCAAGTTGAGGGTAGGACGTCCCAGGAGCGCGGCGCCAACCGGCCCTCCGTCGCGGTGTTTTCGGCCAGCCCTGACTACTTGCAAACCATGGGCATCCGCCTCTTGCGCGGACGCTATCTCACCCCGCAGGACGCTTCCTCCGGAGCCTTCGTGGTTATCATCAACCGCGCCGCCGCCAAAAAGTTTTGGCCTTCTGAGGACGCTGTGGGAAAACGCATCAGCTTCGGTAACGATCCGAGCGGCAATCCTATTCAACAGCGCGTCATCGGCATCGTCGCCGACACGCGCGAACACAGCATTGATAAGTCGGCTTTGCCCGCGCTGTACGTTCCCATGGGGCACGCGCCCGATACGCCGCAGATGCTGGCTGTCCGCACGGACGGCAACTCCGCTCTCGCAACTGCCTCCATCCGCCGCGCCGTCGCCGCGGTCGACAAAGAGCAACCCGTCTTCCTCGTTACCTCCATGGAAGATCTCTACAACAACTCCATTGCCGACCGCCGCTTCACCACCTTCATCCTCACGCTCTTAGGCGCGCTGGCCACCGCCCTCGCTGCGCTCGGAGTCTACGGCGTGATCTCGTACTCGGCCACCCAACGCACCCGCGAATTCGGCATCCGATCCGCACTCGGGGCGCAACGCTTTCACATCTTCCAACTGGTTCTCACTCGGGGCGTGTTGCTGACAGGCATAGGAATCGCGATCGGAACCGCCGCTGGCCTCATCTCGACGCGCTTCCTCGCCAGCCTGCTGTACGAAGTTACGCCTACCGATCCCTGGACGCTCGCTACGGTTGCTCTGCTTCTCACCCTACTGGCTCTCATCGCAGGTTACGTCCCGTCCCGTCGCGCCATGAAAATCGATCCGCTCACCGCCCTCCGTCACGAATAGAAGCCGCGCCCGTCGGGCAAAACGAACGGTAAGCAAGCAGGTTGCCGCGTTTTAAGGGCAGACACTAGTCTTCAGGAAGGATGTCTTGGAGCTCGAGCTCAAGCCGCAGGACGTCACATCGAAGCGTGCCATCACGAAGCTCCACGGCTCCTCGATTAGGCGTAGCAATCCAAGCCTTTCGCTCGTAGGGATCAATGATCCATACGGTCGTTACCCCGAATTGCAGTACGTCGCCAAGCCTACTTTGTACACGGTTCCACCGATCCTCCGGCGACAAAATTTCAATCCAAAGAATAGGCGGCCGTTGAACGACCTCGTCAGTGTCATCCGCAGGAACCAGACAGATATCTGGAATCCGGACACGAGAAGGTGAAATCTGAACGCGCTGCTCCACAAGGACATCGTGGCCGTGGGTCTTGCTTTCCGAAAGCAGCCAGGCAGTGAGGTGGCCCTGGAGCCGGCTATGCTTTCTCTTCCCCACATTCCTCCCCTCAAGCACTCCATCGATATACTCGCAATCCGGCTCATAGCTGGTGCTGAGGTATTCGGAAAGGCTGACCTGGGTGGCCGCGGACATATCTATAGCCTACCGTCTTTTCAGCTTCAGCACGATCGGCGTCCCCTCAAACCCAAACCTCTCCCGCAGCCGGTTTTTCAGCGCCCTTTCCACTGAAAAGTGCATCTTGTCGGCCTTGTCAGTAAACACCACAAACGTGGGCGGCCGAACCGATGCCTGCGTTATGTAGTAAATCTTGATATCGCTCTCAAACTTGATCGTCTCCAGAAACCGGTTCAACTCGCCCGTAGTCACGCGCTTCGAAGCCGAATCAAAACACCGCCGGATCGTCGACATAATGCGCCGGATGCCTTCTCCATTCTTCGCCGAGGCGAACACCACCGGCGCATACTCCAGAAACTTCAGTTCATCGCGTATCGTCTCAGTGAACGCGCGCTTGCTCTTGCTCTCCGTCTCTGCCGCGTCCCATTTATTCACCACAATGATCACCGCGCGGCCTTCTTCATCCGCATAGCCGGCAATTGTCGCGTCCGATCCCACCACGCCCACCGTTGCATCCACAATCAGCAAAACCACATTGGCCATGCGGATGTGCCGCCGCGCCATCACCACGCTCAACTTCTCCGTCATCTCGGTGGTGCGCCCCTTGCGACGAATTCCCGCGGTATCCACAAACCGGTACGTGGTGTTCCCTTGCTCCACCCATTCGTCCACTGCGTCGCGCGTCGTACCCGCAACGGGCGATACAATCGCGCGCTCCGAGCCCACCAGCGC
>CAXUCT010000496.1:0-2473 GCA_964249415.1 uncultured Bryobacteraceae bacterium
CAAGGATGGCAGCATGCCACTAGATTTTCCCAGGTGGTTTCCCCGGATCGTGATCGGGGAACCACGTGATCGAGTGTCATTTCCCCGGACGGCAGTGTTTTGTGACAGTACTGGCAGGTGTAACGATCTCGCATCAAGATGTTCTTGCGCGAAAGGGCGCGAGTCTGATGAGGGATTCTGCGGTACTCAAGAAGGCGGATTACGGATGGAACGCTCAGGACGCGCTTGGCGGAATGGATGTGCGCGGGAGCGACCTCTTCAGCCGAAGCTACTCCTTTGAGGATGAGGACGAGCGCTCTACGCGCCGCACAGATGTTGATCGGCTCGTAGCTGGCGTTCAGCACGAGAACAGGTCTATGAAGTCGATCCACAGTAGCCATCAGACACGCTCCGTCGGCACTTTCATCTCTTCCCTGCTCACATCAATCCTGACCCGACGTACAGGGCTTTGCGGGGCAGCCGTCCGGTGGAGGCGGAATTCAATTCCGCATTTCGGCGATCCACTCGCGCAAGCGTCAGAGCGGAGACGTGGGCCGCATTGGCGTTCTTCAGGGTCTTGGCCGCAGCTCTCAACGTGGCGCCGGTGGTGAAAACGTCGTCTACCAACAGGACGCGCTTTCCTTGCAGTTGCTCTGCGTTTCGGACGCAAAAGGAATCCTTCAGATTGTCGCGACGCTGGGATTCGGTAAGCCCGGCTTGGGGCTTGGTGTAACGTCGGCGCCTCAGGTTGGTGGAGAGCTTCAATCCGTAACGCTTTGCAATCGGCTGGGCCAATAGTTGGGCCTGATTAAATCCGCGTTCCCACTGCTTACGCCAATGCATTGGCATGGCTATTACCACGTCGAAGTTTTGATCGAGGGGTATAGCCCGGAGAAGAGATTGGCTGAGGGGGCGCGCCAAGCTCTCGATTTTTCCGTATTTAAATAGATGAATTAGATTGCGAAGTGAACCTTCATAACTGCCGAAAGAGTAGGCTGAGTCGAAGTTCGCCAGACTCTCGCGGCAGACCGTACAAAGGCCGTGATCATTGAGCGCGTAGGAATCGACGAAAGGGGTGCGGCACGCTTGGCAAAAAATGTCGGCTTGAAGCGGTTCGGGAGAAGAAAGGCAGGAATCGCAGACAGGAATCCGCGATATGGACGTTAATGGGGCTTCGCAAATCCGGCAGTCGTCGGGGAAGACGAGGTTGAAAAGACGTTCTAAGAGGCGCTTAACGCCGCCAAGCGACAGTTGCGTAGGCCAGTGAAATTGCGATATGACGGTGCGAGTCGAGAGACTAGGGAAGACACACCCCCAACAAAATCGATTATACAACATACGTGAATGAAGCGAAGGCGAGGAAGAAAGTTGCGGCAAAGCGACCGGGTTTAGGATAGGGGCGATGAGTTTATGAGTGCGTTGCGAGTTCTTTTGGTGGGGAGCGAGGAAGCGGAGTCGCAGGACATTTTCACGGTGTTGTCGGAGGCGAATCATGCTGTGCTTCCGGTGCCCAACTTCGATGAGGCTTCCGAAGCGCTGCTCATTCAAAAATTTGATGCAGTCCTGATCACGCAGTCGTCCGCAGCGGGGAGCGTTGCGGAGTTTACGGCGCAGCTCCGGCGAGCGGAAAAAAACCAACGGAATACAGCCAGAACGCCAGTGCTTTCGGTGTCGCCGGAGGGGTTTGCAGGTTTGGGGTTGACTGGTCCAAGCGGGAAGGGGCCGGTGGATGCTTTCTTGCCGCAGCACTTTGAACCGGCCGTGTTCGCGCAAACAGTAGAGAACCTGGCGCTAGCGGTTGCGCAGAGCAGAGAAGACGGCAACGGCAATGGGAAGCTGGCCGAGCTGCCGGTCTTCAACGTGGCAGAATTCAGAGCGCAGGTGGCTAACGACGACGAGCTGATGGTAGAGATTATCGATCTGTTCCTCGCCGAACGGGTCCACGACATTACGGAGATGTGCGAGGCGCTGGCGGCGAAAGATTTCGGTCAGCTTATGCGCGCGGCTCACACCATTAAGGGATCGCTGGGGAGTTTGCATGCGGATCGCGCACGGCAGCGGGCGCAAGAGTTGGAAACTGCGGCGAAGAGCGCAAAAGAGCAGTCGTGTACGGAACTGCTGGGCGCCTTTGAGGAAGACTTGAACGATCTGGACCCGGAGCTTCTCACTTTGCGCGCGTCCGCTCATTTGTAAACAGAAGGGTGCTGATACACTGAGGTTGCTCCCGTCCAGTTCCTCATTTTTATGAGCACCTCCACGCCGATGGAAATCGTCTGCGCGCATAGTCCGGACTCCGATGATGCGTTCATGTTTTACGGGCTTGCCACCAAGAAGATCCGCTCACGGCTAGTTACCTTTCGTCATGTTCTGGAAGATATTGAGTCGCTGAATCGGAAAGCAACCGAAGGGGTGTACGAGCTGACGGCAATCTCATACCACGCCTACCCGTATGTAGCCGAAAAATACGTCCTGATGGCCAGCGGTTCGAGCGTAG
>CAXUCT010000497.1:0-2465 GCA_964249415.1 uncultured Bryobacteraceae bacterium
CAGCGACAGTCTTGATGTAGCTGGTTACGGTAGTCTGTGAGTAATTACGACGCTGTCCTACGGGGCCAAGTGGCCCGCGAAACCCCATGAAAATTAGGTAGTATCTTCAGCGGCTCGGGATGGCGAGGTCGAGAACTCACTGGAGATGTTGAAGCCGTGGTCGCTGTCTGATCCGGAGCGTGCGTTTTGAGCGTATAATTGGGCATCGTTGTTCCTGAGGGTGCAGCGATGAGCCCGCGACCCTGGTTGAGAACCGCAGCACGCTCTCCACTCCCGACCAAGGAGGAACGATGGCGTATAGGATAGCGGGAATCGATGTCCACAAGAAGATGTTGGCTGTAGTCGTGTGCGATGTCGAAGTTGAAGTTGAGTATACATTCGAATCCAGGAAGTTCAGTAGCAGCCCTGAGCAACTGCGATCTTTAGCCACATGGCTTCTCGAGCAGAAGGCTGAAGAAGTAGTTATGGAATCCACGGCGCAATATTGGAAACCGGTGTGGGAAGCGCTGGAGCGTTACTGGAAACCAATTTCCGAGAAGCGCGATGTGGCGAAACGCAAGTCCGGAACATTGCACTTGGCACAGGCGCTTTCGAACCGGGGGCGACAGGGGCGCAAGAGAGACTTTCCTGACGCCGAACGTCTGGTGAAACGCTTGGTGGCCGGCGAATTAACTCTGAGCTTCGTCCCGGATGTCGAGCAACGTCTCTGGCGGACAGTTACGCGCAAGAAGAACCAAGTACGTCGAGATCGAATACGCCTTCAGAACCAATTAGAGTCTTTTCTGGAAGAGGCTCACCTGAAGTTGTACAGTCTTGTCTCCGATTTGTTTGGCCTCAGTTCACAGCGAATGCTCAGAGCCATAGCTGAAGGTGAAACCAATCCAGCGCAATTAGCGGCTTTGGCCGATGAGCGCTTGCGAGCAACATCGGAACAACTATGCGACGCGCTCGGTGCCTGTACGTACTTGAATCCCGTGTATCGGCGGCTCATAAGTATGGCGCTAGAGGAACTGCGACTGATCGACGCGCAAATCAGCCAATTAGACCGTGAAATGGCTGGTCTCCTCAAGGCACATCAGGACGCCGTGGAACGACTAGCGGAGGTTCCTGGGCTAGGCGTAGACTCAGCACAGCAGATCATTGCCGAAGTGGGGCCGACTGCGGCCGCATTCCGCTCGGCGAAATGCCTTTCCTCATGGGTCGGTGTCTGTCCGGGCAGCGACGAAACAGCAGGCGTCAATTACAGCCACCGTTCTCCCCAAGGCAATCGTCACATGCGACGCTTACTCCATCAAGTGGCGAATGCCGGAGCCCGGACCAAGGGAAGCATCTTCGAGATTGTCTATCGCAGAATGGTTCCGCGCCTTGGACACAATCAAAGCATCGGGGCAATCGCCCATCGACAGTGTCGTCTGATTTGGCTGATTCTGCATGAAGGTGTGCGCTACGAAGAACGCGGTTCAGGGCTCACCAAACGCTCGAAGCAATTGCGCACCTGGAAGATGATTCGCGAACTCCGAAACCTTGGGTATCGAATTGAATCACCCGTTCCTGAACAGGCCCACGCACCCTTGGAGTGATTTTCGACCCTGGAGTTCTTCCAGCATCAGTTTGCGTAACTGGGTCACAAGTTAGCTCCTTGTGACCCCACACTCTATCGATCTCTAACTATCGGTCACCGCCCACGCGCAGCGTCCGCCGCGCGGTCGGCTTCGTTCTGACGGCGAGGTATAGATCTACCCTTCCGGACTGATCGCGGGCAAGCGGGATTGGTGGGCGCGCTAATCACAAATCAGCATGTAGCCGACTGCACGTCATAGTGGATTCCAGAAGAATTGCGCGTTTACAGGTACTAATCAGTGCAGGAACTTAGGTCGCAGTTCGCTTCTTGTTCGGGACTTTGCCGATCCGTGGATCGTTCCTGACGACCAACTCGCAGGCGTGGAGAGCGCTCGCCTCGAAATCGTCGGCGTCGACTGCGAGCAGCCGCCAACCGCTGATTTCCTTGCCCATAATTCTTACAGGGCCGGCGGTCGGGAAATGAGCGTGGAGGCTCTCCTGAAACTCGGTGGGGATCGCAAGCCACACGCCATTTGCCTGCGGATCGGCGGGCCGGTCCCTTAACAGAAAGACAATCTTTTCCCCAACGTAAACTGCGAGGGCGCCGAACATGGCGCGTGTCGTTGGATGCATCTCCGCAATTGCATCCAGGACGAACTCATGGGGCGGTCGTTTGCGACGAACGACAGGCTTGAACCCGCGTAAGGATTGCTGCACAGACGGCTTGTTGGGCGTCTTCGACATAGGGAACTCAAAGAAACTTGTGTATGGCTTCGTCTGCGTTTTGCTGATAAGTCGGGTTGGCCAGGTCTGGGAAGATTTGGCTTTGGTCCGTCACTGGGCCGGTAAGCTTCCTTTCAGCACTCGCGTAAAACACTCCGCTTTGGAAGGAAGGCTCGGTCAGC
>CAXUCT010000498.1:0-2455 GCA_964249415.1 uncultured Bryobacteraceae bacterium
CTATATGACAGCGCCCAAGCCGCCGTTGAGATGGATGCACCTGCCATGAAGTTGACCCTGGTTATCGAAGGCAGCAAAGGAGCCAAGCTGGTACAAAAGATCCTGCGCGCCATGCAACACCAACCGCTGGCGCAGATTCTTGCCGATCCTGAGATCAGGACCGAGTACGATCGCCTGTACGGCAATCACCTGCGCAACATCGAGGTGATTCAGAAAACCGGTTCTTGCGATGGCGGCGTCATCTATTTCGATCTGGTTGATTACGGCATCGAGGGATACAACAAATTTATCCCGTACTATCTGTTCGCCGATTCCGCTTACACAGTCTCGGTCTCCACATCCAGCTTCCGCACCAAAGTTTCGGTCGGCTCGAATCCCTGGGTGCGCGAACCCTTGCGCCACAATCTCGCTACGATATGCGAGCGCTACGGCGGCGGTGGCCATCCGAAAGTGGGGGCCATTAGTTTTCCGACGGGCGCAATAGCCCAAGCGCGCCAAGCCGCCGCTGAAATCAGGGAAGAACTTAAGTTGTGAGGTTCGGACTCGTACGCCCCCGCTTACTTAGGTGCGCCGCTCGGAATGCACTCTGTTGGTTATGACACAACTCATCGACTTACTTGCTAGTCTTGGGGGCGAGTGTAGTAAAACCGTCGGGAATCGACATTCCCGAAGCATTGACAGGCGTGTTTAGATCAACTGAGGTGATCTCTCTTACAATATCCTGTTGCAGACCGCCTGCGTTCATGTGTGTCTCCTGCCGGAGGATGATGTCGTCCGCAAAATCGATACATATGTTTCCGCTGCCATCATGGACATGCACTGGATAGACCGTACACTCAAGACCACTAATAGACTTAGTGCCGAGCGGGGCCTGCGGCGGCGTGGGCAGGTGTGTTCGGGGCGAGTGCGCAATCGGAACCGCTTGTCTTCGTTGATAATCGAGTGAAAATACCTGTCCGTCAGCCTGCCAAAGCTTTGCCGACGTCCGTTCTCCACCATTGGTCCCTACGGTGAGGAGCGCCCCATCGGCGGAACGGGATTCTTCCTCCTGCAATTCTTGACGAGTTTGGTTCCCGGAGCTGTCTCGCGACGAGTAAGTTGTCTTGTAGTGTGCAGAGTACTGCACCCATTTAGCGATCTGCGTGTCTAACTTGGCGACAGCTAGACAGCACGCCGCAATAAGGCAGAGTACGACAGGCGCAAAGTTTCCAAACCGCTCCGTCAGGCCGCCGAACAGCATGCGCAACATGTGTAATATCCTTCGTCACCGCAGAATACAGTATTAAGAGAATTACCGGGTGCCGCAGCACCCCTTATATAGACACACGAACACGTTACGTTACACTGCCCGTACGAAATAGTCGTGCAGCCGACAATAGAGAGCGCACGCGTTACTCGGATACTGCGCGGTTCCTAGGTTCGGTAATGCAAGAAGGAGCAGTGTTCCATTAATAAGTTTAAGAGGCAAATTTCCTAACATCGATATTCCCTTTCTGACTCGCATACTAAACTTACGTATGTGTTTATCACACGTTAGCCTTGGCGTCAACGAAAAATCACAAAAAAATCACATCGGTGACATACCCGTGTGTACCGGCGGCCGCCAGTCTTCGATGTGACTGACCCACGTGCCTTTTTCAGCGTCTTGCCTAGTCTGCCTTGGCTCCGGATTTTTGTGCTGCAATCCAAGCATTGACCCGCTGGTCCAAAACGTCCAGCGGAAGAGCGCCACCCACTAACAGTTCGTCGTGGAAAGCCCGGATATCAAACTTGTCGCCTAGCTCTGATTGAGCGCGCTTCCGAATCTCCAGGATCTTAAGCTGGCCTACCTTGTACGCGAGTGCCTGCGCGGGCATTGCTATATAGCGGTCTACTTCTGCCTGGATGGAGGGCTCATCCGAAGTCGAATGCTGATGAAAATAATCCACCATCTGTTGCCGGGTCCAATGCTTTGCATGCACTCCTGTATCCACCACCAGGCGGATGGATCGCAGCATCTCACCCGAGAGCCGGCCATATTCACTCAGTGGGTCTTGATAGAAGCCCACTTCCTTCCCGAGGCGCTCCGCATACAGGCCCCAGCCTTCCACGTAAGCCGTATAGAACGCGTGTTGCCGGAATGGCGGAAGTCCTGGCAGCTCTTGAGCGATCGAGATCTGAAAATGATGACCAGGAACACCTTCGTGATAAGCCGTCGCTTCAATCTCATCTAAAGTGCGGTGCCCGAAATCACCGGTATTCACCACCACCCGCCCCTTGCGGCTTCCGTCCGGAGAACCTTGCTGGTATTCGGCATCAGCGGCTTCCTTCTCGCGGAAACGTTCAACGGGAACGACCGTCAACCGTGCTTTCGGCATGCGTCCGAAAAGCTCCCCTACTTTGCCGTACATCTGATCGGTGTATTTACGGTAGTGGTCTAGAATGTCCTCCCGCGACGTGGGGTGATTCTTTGGAT
>CAXUCT010000499.1:0-2421 GCA_964249415.1 uncultured Bryobacteraceae bacterium
ATACAAATGCGAGGCCAAAGCGGAGAGATGCCTACTATCACTACCGGAAAATCCAAAAACCCGCCTGCAGTTCCGTTGGGACGCCGCCGCGCGCTTCTCGCTCTATTCTTGTTGCTCGGCTCTTTTCTAATTCTCTATTTCTTGACAACCTCCACAGAGTCCGGGGACACACTTCGCTACGCCGGTGATGTTGTTCATCACGCGCGCGGAGAACAGGTGCAATTCTGGGAGTTTGGCCATCTGCTATGGAGACCCTGGGGCTATCTCGGCTTCGAGTCGCTCGGCGGTTGGTTCGGCCAGCGCTGGGGAGACACTGGCGTGCAAGCAGTGGCACGTTTTTTCATCTACACCAACTTCGTTTGCTGCCTGGCCACTCTAATTTTGATGTGGAACTTACTGCGCCGCCTTGTTTCTTTACGGCTCGCAACGCTCGTTGCCATTGCTTTCTGCGGCGCAAACTCCTTTGTTGATTACATGCCATTGGGCAGCGCCTATCTTCCGGCCTTGTGTTTTGAATGTCTCGCCCTGTGGTTTCTCACGAAAGCAAGCCAGCACCCTAAACACGCTCTGACCTGGACAGCAGTTGCTGGCGTGAGCTATGCCGTATCAGTTCTGTTGTGGTTCCCTTACATATTTGCAGGCGCCGGGATGCTTCTCTTTCTGCTCTTATGGCCCTTGAGAGAACCCGCCGAACGCCAACCAGTAACCAATTGGACTTCGAAAATACCAGCAAGCGCAACGTTCCTGATAGCGTTCGCCGTCGCCTATGCTGTCATGCTCTTCTTCGCAGTTTTCGTCTTCGAACCAGGCTCCACGTCCCGCTATTTGCCGTTGCTTCCGTTCCTCTACTTGGCGGCGGCAGTAGCTCTGGCAACCGGTTCCACCAGGCGCCTTGCTTATGCGGGTGTAGCCGGGCTATTAGCATCTGCGTTAGCCTTCAACGTTTTCACGCTTACGCGCGGGGCCGCGGCACTCTCTTCTGAAGTTCGTCTTCAGCGACGCCTTCTCGATCAAGCAATCACCGTTCAGGCGGTTGTGTTCATTCCCACGCTGCACGACGCGTTCTATTGGGTCCCGCTGACGCGCCCGATCGATCACGGGTTGTCCTCATCAAAGTACCTGACCGTCGATGTTGTGGAAGCAGCCTCATTGCGCCTCTTACATTGGCGTGCAGAGTTCGCGTCGCGCGTGCTCAATGCGTGGACGCAGGGACAGGAAGTTTGGATCTCGCAACGAGTGTATGCGGCGCGGCCCAGTGCTGATTGGGCTTGGGTGGAGGGCGACGATCCACGCATCACATGGGCGCAGTTGCCACCGTTCTTTCGGCAGTTCCAAACCGACCGTGCTACGGGCAGCGGACAGGACGGGTTCGTTCGCTTGGCTGAGACTCCTTCGAACGACGCACTTCTGAAACGCTTAGTGGCGGAGGATTCTAAATACGGCGCTCAGAAATCTACCTTCATGTTGAATAAGTAAAGTTCCCAGGCGCGCGCTCTGCCAAATGAAAAATCCAGGCGCTTCACCGTGCCAGGTTGGATATGGTGCTTGGCAGCACGCGATACGACTCTCTTAAGCTGCACAGCACATTAAATCGCAGAATGTACCAAAGAGCGGCGATACCGTCTTTTAGTCCAATCTTCTTACCTTCCTCATATGTCCGCCCGTGATAAGAAATCGGAACTTCATAAATGGCACACTTCAGCTTGGCAACTTTGGCGGTCACCTCAATCTCGAATCCAAATCCTGAGCTGGTGATCTTCATATTTCGAATAATGTCACCGCGGAAAGCCTTGTAACCGGTTTCCACGTCTGTCATGTTGACGTTGGTAAATACATTGGAAAGAAACGTCAAAGCCCGATTGCCCAGGTAATGATAGAAATAGACCACGCGGGTAGCCTTGCGAACCAGAAATCGGGATCCGTACACCACATCGGCTTTGGCCGTCAGAATGGGCTCAATAACTGCTGCAATTTCAGCCGGGTCGTACTCCAGATCCGCATCCTGCACAATCACAATTGATCCTGTTGTCAGCGCAAACCCACTCTTAAGTGCTTCTGTCTTGCCCTGGTTCACGCGATGGTGGGCCACCTTGACGCGTTTATCCTCGCGCGCCAAACTATCGGCAATGGCGCCGGTCGCATCCGCTGAGCAATCGTCCACAACGATCACTTCCCCGACAAAATCAAGGGAAAGTACTCTTCGCACTACATCGACCAATGTCTTTTGTTCGTTGTATGCCGGGATAACAACCGAAAGAGATTCAGGAATCGGAGCCACCAATCTAGCCTAAAACACAGTTAAAGCAGCGTGGTCGAAATCTCTTAATTAGCAGACCAGCTAACGATTACCTGTCTTGAACTCTCCCATTTCAGTAGACCCCCCTGGATCGAACGGCAGGTTGGGCCCTCTCAAGCCGAGAT
>CAXUCT010000500.1:0-1962 GCA_964249415.1 uncultured Bryobacteraceae bacterium
CTCCGGTACCCAGCTTCCAGGCGACCGTGGCGGGGTCTTCCAGACGCCGCCGCGGCATTCCATTCGCCTTGGTGAAGTCATCCGGCGCCAGGGTGGCTTCGCGGAGAATCTGCGTCACGATCTTGTGTTTTCGGAACTGACTCATGTTGAACTTCTTCTCTGCAGCTTCCGCCGCTCCATCGGCGAAAGTCTTTGGCATTTCCGTAATGTCTCCGATGATCTAGGCCGTAGCGTAAACACGGTTGCCAATCTCGTGGGCGATGCCAATCACCATGTTGTCCCACATCGGTACGTCGAACGACAGTGTATCGACTACCTTCCACTCTGAGTCAAAGGCTTCTCTTTGGAAACAACGGTAGGAGCGAATCCAGAGCTTCGCCAAGGCTCCGTTAATCCACTCAAAAACGTAATCCCATTGCATCTGGAACAACTCGCTGATGTGGAACGTATAAGTTTGAATTGCAGGTGATTCTAATAGGGGCTCGCGGTAACGGCCAAGTCGTCCGGGATCTTCATACGATCTGCTCGCCTACTCCATTAACTATTTTCCGCCCGATTGCTTTCGCTTGTCGAGAAAGGCCCATCTCGGCTTCTTCAACGACCGACCACTAAGCGTTCAGGCGGTTCGTTGATGCAAGTGGAGAACGCTCGGACAGTGCGGCCATTGAGGACTCTAACACCTGCTGCGATATCCTGGGCATCGTTCCTGTTCTGATGTCCAGCTTACTTTCTCGGGAGCGTCGTCTCCCGCAGACTGGCGAGATTGTTCATCTTCGCCAGCGACTCTATCTCGTTGATGATGTGATTCCTTCGGTAGCCGGTGGTACTACGGTCGTGCGAGGCTCCTGCGTTGACGATGACGCTCAAGGTCAGAAGATTGAAGCCTTGTGGGAATTGGAGCTCGACGCTGAGATTCGGATGGCGGAGTCGTGGGACAAACTAGCGGATCGCGGGTTTGATCCTCCCGACAGGTTCGCCGCCTATCTGAATACGATGCGTTGGAATTGTGTTACGTCGACCGATGCACGGCTGCTGCAGGCTCCGTTTCGCGCCGGCATAAAGCTTGAACCTTATCAGTTGGAGCCTCTGCGCAAGGCATTGCGCTTGCCGCGCGTGAACCTGTTCATCGCAGATGATGTCGGGCTTGGTAAAACAATCGAGGCCGGCTTGATCGCGCGCGAACTGCTTCTGCGGAAGAAGGTACGCGAGATTGTCGTCAGCTGTCCGCCGTCGATGCTGCTGCAATGGCAAGAAGAATTGCAGAACCGTTTCGGTTTGCGCTTTGAGATTCTCAACAAGGAGTACATCAAGGATGTGCGACGGGAGCGGGGCTTCAGCGTTAATCCCTGGACCACGCACACACGCTTCTTGATCTCGCACCGATTGCTGATCGATGAGGCATATACGAGCGGCTTGCGCGATTGGCTCAAACAGGAGAAACAAGGCCCTAAGCCAGGAACGTTGCTCATACTAGATGAGGCGCATCACGCGGCACCGGCGAGCGGCCAGAAGCTCGCGATCGACTCGGACATCACCAAGGCCGTACGCGACCTGGCGGGACATTTTGAGCACCGGCTGTTTCTCTCGGCTACCCCGCACAACGGACATTCGAACAGCTTTTCGGCGCTGCTCGCGATGCTGGACCCACAGCGCTTTACGCGTGGAATACCGGTAACCAAACAAAGTCGCGACGAAGTGATGGTACGGAGGATCAAGGAAGACCTGCGTGTGATTCAGGGTGGATTTCCGAAGCGCCAGGTCGAGCAGGTGACGCTGAACGCTTTGCCGAGCGAGCCCGAACTGGAGCTGTTCCGGCTCTTGAGTCAGTACCAGGAGGCGCGGGAGGCAAGGCTTCCGAAGGGCATTTTTAGTAAACCAGCGTCGCGTCTGATCATTTGCCATTTGCAGCAGCGGTTGTTCTCGTCCATTGATGCGTTTGCCCGCACGTTGAAGGTACACCGG
>CAXUCT010000500.1:1972-2404 GCA_964249415.1 uncultured Bryobacteraceae bacterium
GTCGGCAAGCAGCAGGCGAAATTGGATGAAGCCCTGTTGTTCCGCGGAGTGGATGCTGATGATGAGCGCGCGTCGCTGGCCGACGAGGAGATCGAACGCGAGCGGGATGCTCAGATGGAAGCGGCAACCGCGCTTGCACCGATCGATGCGAGCGAAAACGAGTTGCTCGAAGAGATGACGTTTCTCGCGGAGCGAAGCCGACATGCACCTGACGCACGAGTGTGCTGGTTGTTGAAATGGCTGAAGACCAATGCTTGTCCCGGCGGTCGATGGAACGACACTCGCATCATCGTCTTCACCGAATACGAGGACACGCTGCAGTACCTCAAACGGCAGCTCAGCGGCGAACTGCCGGAAGCGGGATCTCGGATCGAGACCTTCAGCGGGGCGACGTCGCGTCGAGAGGAGATCAAGGCGGCGTTCAACACGGAA
>CAXUCT010000501.1:0-2381 GCA_964249415.1 uncultured Bryobacteraceae bacterium
CGCCACGGGCATGCAGCGCCTCGATCAAATGAAGCGAAACCTCAATTCGCGCCAACTTTGAATCGGCTAATTCGGCCCAGGCAGCTTTGTTATAGGGCTTGATTGTAGGAACCTCTTCTGTCAGGGCCAGCCGGAACCGCACGAAGCTGTTCATGTGGCTATCTGCCACGTGATGCACCACCTGGCGGACAGTCCATCCACCGGGGCGGTACCGAGTATCGAGTTGTAGCTCCTTTAGCCCTGAAACGGCTTTCCTCAAGTGCTCAGGCAGAGCTTCAATCTCATCCATCCAGGCCGCCCGGTCTTCGGAGGTGATCGCCGTACGCGGCTCAAAGCGCCCTAGCGGGTATCGAAGGTCTTGCTCAACCGCTGGATTAGCCGTGCTCATGCCTATTGTTCCTCCTTAAAGGTGTTACAGGCCGACACCTTACCCGATTCCAAACCGCGCCGGAACCAGCCCACCCGTTGCGCGGACGTTCCATGTGTAAAAGTCTCCGGACTGACACGGCCAGTCGCCATCTTTTGCAGGCGGTCATCACCAACCGCCGCAGCCGCGCGTAAAGCGGATTCTATATCGCTTTCATCAATGAGTTTTCGTTGTTCAGTTGAATTGCCCCATACGCCCGCAAAACAGTCGGCCTGGAGTTCGAGCCGCACCGAAAGTCGATTCGCTGCCTCGGGCCGCTGCTCCTCCAGCCGCTGCACCTTCGGCTCTATTCCCAGCAGCTTCTGAACATGATGCCCGACTTCATGCGCGATCACATAAGCCTGCGCAAACTCGCCCGGAGCTCCGAAGCGGCTTCGCAGCTCATCAAAGAAGCCGAGATCCAGGTATACCTTCTCGTCTTGGGGACAGTAAAAGGGACCAATCGCCTCCTGCGCCATGCCACACGCCGACGGAAAAGCATTCCGAAACAGCACCATCTTCGCGTGATGGTAAGGCACGCCATCCTCTTGCGGCAGATTACGGCTCCAGGTTGCTTGCACGTCGTCCAGGACAAACGACACGAACTCCACCTCCGGCTGTTCCCTCTGATCCTGTTCCCTATCTGGAGGGGCTTGCGTTACCGGGGCCGCATCTGGACCACTACTGAACAACGTGAACAGGTTGCGATGGAACAACAAGCTCAACACTCCCACGATAAGCAGTCCACCAACCCCAAGATGTCCAAATCCAAATCCGCCGCCGCCGCCCGCTCCGCCGTCATCACGGCGATCTTCGATGTCGTTGCTTACGCCTCCGGGTGTCCATTCCATGGTCTTAGTTTGGCAAAACGCCCGAAGATCCTGCTCGTCTTAGCTCGCTCGAAAAAAGTAGCCGGTTTTTTCTCGCCGTCAACCGGAAAAACTGACCCTTTGCTTGTTCCATACTCAGTAGCATGCGAGACAGCAGGTCACAAGAGAGTTTTCCCCAACCCCAAGTGCAACTCCCCACAAACTCTCTTGTGGCCCTCGCTGAAACGGCGCCATAGAAGACAGCGTCATGGATCGCATCGGAGTTCTTACGTTTCGGGCGCCGGCTCGGGAAGCGGAGTATTTGGAAGACACCTCCCTGCGGCGCTTGGTCCTCGAATACTACGACCGAGAGAATATCGCCATCCAGCGCTATGTCGTTTTCTTAGGCATAAGCCGGGACACAGCGCAGGAAATAGCACAGGAGAGCTTTCTCAAATTACATCAACATCTACTCCGCGACGGTGATCGTACCAATTTGCGTGCATGGCTATATCGCGTAGCTCACAATCTGGCCCGAAATATCCAAACTACCTCTCACGCCGGCAGAACCGTTACTTTGCCCGAAGCGACGGAACTTGGCAAGTTGCAGACAGGCGGAGCACCGGTAGAGCAGGCATTATTAGACGAAGAAAGAATCAGGCAGCTTCGCCAAGCCATGGAACATCTGACGCCCGCTCAAAAGGAAGCACTGATGCTTAGGACGCAAGGTTTGAAATATCGAGAGATCGCTGAAATCCTGAACCTCTCGGTTTCTACGGTCGGCGAAGACATTCAACGTGGATTGGAAAGATTAAAGGAACTGCTATGACGAAGCCAGGCGAAATGGCGACGGATCATCTGCCGAGCGGGTTGCTGGTTAGGACCATGGACGATGAGCTTTCTCCGTCCGAAACGGCTCAGGTTGAATCGCATTTGTCCGGCTGCGAGGGATGCAAACAGCGGTTCCAGGAATTGCGTCTGACGTCGGATCGGGTGGAGCGCGCGGTCGAAGCCACCACGGTGGATGAGTCTCTGAAACAGCGTGAGCTTCTGGTAAACAGGCTCGAAGCGCGCGAGCCAGTCGCCGGGCGTAACACCAGACAAGTGCTGCGCCGGTTTGGCTGGGGAATGGGGCTGGCCGCAACGCTTGCCCTAGGCGTCATATT
>CAXUCT010000502.1:0-2381 GCA_964249415.1 uncultured Bryobacteraceae bacterium
CCCCCCCCCCGCCGCCGCGCTCGGCCGCACTGCCCCCCCCGCGCCCCGCGTCACTCCCCACGTCGACGCCATCACCCCTCCCTATATCTCCACCGGTCTCCGCGAGCACAAGTTCGGCATCGATATGGACGCTGCCGAAGAGCTCTACACACTCGCCGCCAATCTTCCCAGAATTGCAGCCAAGGCCGTCAGTTGCCACATTGGTTCTCAGTTGCTCGATCCCGCTCCCTTGCTCGAAGCCGCCGACAAAACTCTGGCCCTCATCGAACGGCTCCGCCGGCGAGGCCTCGCCATTCGCTCCCTCGATCTAGGCGGCGGTCTGGGTGTGTCTTACCGCGCGGAGGATCGTCCCGCTCTTGCTGCTGACTTCATCAAACAGCTTCTACCCAAAGTGCAATCTCTCGGCCTCACCTTAATGCTCGAACCAGGCCGCTCCATTGTGGCCGAAGCCGGCGTTCTGCTCACCCGCGTCCTCCTCGTCAAGCAGAACGGCAACAAAACTTTCGTGATTGTCGACGCTGCCATGAACGACCTCATCCGTCCTGCCCTTTACCAGGCCCACCACGAGATCCTTCCGCTCAACGAACCCCACCGCCCCGACGAGATCACAGCCGACATTGTCGGTCCAGTCTGCGAAACCGGAGACTTCTTCGCCCGCAATCGCCAGATCTCGCCCCTCCAATCAGGCGATCTGTTAGCCATCCAAACAGCCGGCGCTTACGGCTTCGTTCTATCCTCCAACTACAACTCGCGCCCCCGCTCTTGTGAGCTGCTGATTGATGGGAGCCAAGTCCACATAGCCCGTGCCCGAGAAACTTTCGCCGATCTGGTCCGAGGCGAATCCCTTGCCTGCCTCACCGCCCCCACCGTCGCCAATACGGTGGCTTCCCGGTGAATTCACAGTGAAGTGCCTAAATTATCTTGCTAAAGCTTCTGCGGCATGGTTTATTTAGAGCCAAGTTAATTTTGTTTATTCCATGGATAAGCCGTTCTTACATCCTGCAGGGCCATGCCGGGTGTGTCGGGTTTTAAACAACGCTGTGCTGGGGAACCTAAACACAGCCGAAGTCACCAGTAAACGTCGCAAGGAATCACCCTTCTCAAGGAATTTACACGTGAAAAAAACAAGATCAATCCACTGCTCTTACTCTCGTCTTACATCGGCAGCCCTGTGTGCTGCCGCAGTTCTCCTCGTAACATCTCCAGCTGCCGCGCAACAACAGCCGGTAGTTACCCGTAATGTTCGCGAGGCGGTCGCGAACGGGCAGGTTCCGTTATTACGTCAGTTGGCCCTAACGGAAACTTTGAAGCTTTCTATTGCGCTTCCCTTACGCGATGAAGCAGGGCTCGACGAGTTGCTCGCGCAGCTTTACAACCCAGTAAGTCCCCTCTATCACCAGTGGCTGTCCGTCGAGGAGTTCACCTACAAGTTTGGACCAACCCCCGAGGATTACGAGGCGGTCATCCAGTATATGCAAGCCAACGGCATGACTCTGCGCGCAAGAACGGCCAATCGCTTCCTTGTGGACGTGAACGCCTCCGTGGAGCAGATTAACAGGACTTTTCACGTCACCATGGGAATCTACCAGCACCCCACAGAGAACCGGACTTTTCATGCGCCGGACCGGCAGCCGACTTTGGACCTTCCGGTGAAGATATGGCACATCGGCGGCCTGGATAATTACTCAATACCGAAACCTCGTCTGCGGTTCGCCCAACCGGGAAGTGTGCACACCTTCACAACCGGCTCGGGACCAAGCGGCAACTTTCTGGGCAGTGACATGCGGGCAGCATACTATGGCGGATCGGCGTTGACCGGGGCGGGGCAGTCGATTGGTTTGTTCGGACTCGGTTACAACCTAAGCGACGTTCAGAACTATTTCAACAGTGTCGGCCAGCCGTTTAATGCAAGCGTTCTCCAGAACTATTCGACTGACGGCACGACTAATTCATGCGGCAGTGGGTGCGACGATGGCGAACCAGTTATCGACATTGTGGAAGCGCTTTCCATGGCGCCTGGCGTCAACTCCGTGATTGAGTATTTTGGAGCCAACTTCGAAGACACCTTCAATGCCATGGCTACCGCAAATGTCGCTAAACAGCTCAGCGCGTCCGTCGGCTATTTACCGGCTGATCCCAGTGCCGACGAACCCATTTTTAAGGAGTTCGCCGCGCAGGGACAAAACCTGTTTGCATCGTCCGACGATAGCGGTGCGTACTCGGGAAGCGTTCCAGCATATTATCCCGCCGATGACCCCTACGTCGTTTCAGCGGGCGGTACGGACCTGATTATTAATGGTACGGGGTGTTCCTTGATATTTGAATTAGCTTGGGTCGGCAGCGGTGGCGGGGTCAGCACCAACGGCTTCGCGATCCCGAGC
>CAXUCT010000503.1:0-2377 GCA_964249415.1 uncultured Bryobacteraceae bacterium
GGGACAACGATGGCGATATCGATATCGCCGTGAATTGCATGAACACCCTGCCGCAACTGCTCCGCTGTGACTCCACGCTGAAACGAAACTGGATCAAGATCCAACTGGTGGGCGTAAAATCCAATCGTTCCGGTATCGGCACCCGCGTCAGCGTCATGGCCAAAACCAAACCCGATGCCGCCAAGCCTCTCACCCAAATCGACGAGCTGCGCAGCGGAGGCAGTTACTTCTCCCAAAACGATATGCGTCTGCACTTCGGTCTTGATCAAGCGACAAAGGTCGACCTTGTAGAGATTCGCTGGCTGAGCGGTCAAATAGATCAGTTGAAGAATCTTGAAGTAAATCGCCTTTACGTGATTCAGGAAGGCGGCAAGATCCTCAAGGCGGAAGAGTTAAGACCGGCGCGCAAGACAGGCGCATGATGCGGCTTGTGCTAGGCATGCTGCTAGCCGCATTAGTTGCTGCTTCCTGCCACGCCGAAACCGTCTGTCCCTTTCTCAACTCCGCTACGGCGGGCGGCATCTTAGGCTTTAAAGTTCTGGTGTCCGTCACTGCAAAAAACAACAGTAACGACGACGCCACCTGTGAGTTCACCCGCGAATCCAGTGAGCCGCTTTACGTTCTGAGAATCGAAGTAAGAACCATGAGTCAATGGCGAGCTGAGTTCCCGCCTTTCGTCGCGCAATGCAGCCCAAATGCGGTAGCCTTGCGCGGGGTAGGCAATGAAGCCGTGGCTTGCAGCGGGACCGGCAAGAATGGAAGCCGCTACGATCAGGTCCTCAGCCGCATACGCGAACGTGCGCTTCTCGTTCGTGTAACCGCCGCTGACAAGCACTCAGCCGCAGCCTCGCTTCGCGAACAATCAACCAAAGCGGCCGAAGAGGTAGCAGGCAATCTCTTTTAGGAGAGATGCTTAATGCGTCACTCGCGCCGCTCCCTGGCGCAGCGATTTTTCCTTCATCTGCTCTTCTGACGCGCGGATCTCCGCTGCCCTGTCAAAAGCCTCTTTCGCCCCTTGCGTGTCTCCTTTTTTTCGCAGCAGCAGACCCAATGTGTTGTATGCGCCGGCATCGTTAGGATCAAGCGCCACCGAGTGCCGCATCGCCTCAATGGCGCCATCCACGTTTCCTTGCCCCTTCAGAATCGTGCCAAGTTCAAACCAGGCATCTGCATAATCCGGTCGTTGCTGGACAGCGGAGCGCAACTGCTCCACTGCCTTTTCCATCTCGCTCGCATCAACATATACCAGGCCCAGTAGATAATGCGCTTCTGCCAGTGACGGATCAAGCTTCACCGTCTGCTCAAACTCTGTTCTAGCGTGCGTTAAGTCATCGCTCTGCTTGTAAGCGACTCCCAAATCATAGTGCGCGTCCGGCGCTTCCGGATGCGCCCGAGTTACTTCCGAAAGCACCCGGATCGCCTCTTTGTAATTGCCTGCGCCAATATAGGCGTACCCTAAATTCACCTGCACATGGTAGTTACTCGGATCTTTCGCGAGTATCTTTCGGAACTCAGCCAACCCTCCCGCCGGATCGCCCGCGTTCACCAGCACCCCCGCGTAGCTGTTGCGAACCGCGTCGTTTTGCGGATCTAATACCAGTGCCCGCCGATAAGCCCCACGCGCCTCCACATAGCGCTTCTGTCGCTGGCAAACTTTCCCTAACTCCTCCCACACTGGCGCTCTTTGTGGCAATAGCCTTGCTGCCTGGGTCAACTCGGTGATGGCGCTGCTGTCTTGCTCGAGATCGACGTAAGCCGATCCGAGCCGGAACCGGAATTCGCCATTTGCAGGCGAAAGAGCGACCGCCTTCCTCAGTGCCTCAATCGCATTTTTCGGTTTCTTTTCCAGCCATGAAGCCACGCCCAGGTGATACCAAGCCTGCGCCATCTGCGGATCTAGCTTCGTCGCTTGCTCGAAATACGGAACCGCTTCCCCGCTGCGATTCGTGGCTGCTAATAAAAATCCGATCTCATCCTGATACACCGCCGAAGCCGGAACAAGCTGCGCCAGCTTCCCGTAAGCCACCAGCGCCCCTTGCGCATCTTTCGCCGCCAGTGCCTGCCGCGCCGCGCGCTCCAACTGCGCAATGGAGCCATTCACCTGGGCGCCAGACGAACCCGCTAAAACCGCCGCCAAAAATCCCCGCGCAAACACTTTCGGATTAGGGCCTTGCAGCTTGCAAACCCCGTGACCGTTGCCGAGCCGCGCGCGTCAGCAAGCGGTTTCGCCTTTCCAGGGCCGCTCGAAAACTGAGTCACAACCCATATCTCTATCACCGTCAATAAGTTACAAGAAAACGCTTGGAACGGTATGCTACGCTAGCAGCGTCAGAGCGCGTTGCGTCTCTACCCATCTCGAAAACGCCGGCCGGCCGAT
>CAXUCT010000504.1:0-2349 GCA_964249415.1 uncultured Bryobacteraceae bacterium
GAACAGGAACGACAATTTGCCTGAGGTGCATTTGGCGCTGGGCAGCATTTATACGGCTACAGGGAAGAACGCCCAAGCGGTGAACGAGATTCAGCGCGCGCTTCAACTGGAGCCTAACTCAGCCGATGGATACGTGAGGTTGGGGCGCGCGTACCTGGCAACCGGGCAGCGCGACGCCTCGCTGACAGCTCTGAAGAAAGCGGTTGAACTCAACCCCTACTACTGGTATCACCACTACCAACTCGGCAAAGCAGATTACGAGATGGGCCGCGACAATGATGCGCTGAAGGAGTTCAAGCGTGTAGCGGAGCTCGATCCTGCCAGGGCATCGGCGCATAATGCGATGGGAATTATCTACGCCCGCCACAGCCCTTGGCAGAAATGCCTTCCGGAGTTTCAGAAAGCAATTCAGTTGAAGCCGTCGGCTGATACGTATACAAGCTTTGCCACCGCGTACTTCAATGCGGGGCACTATGCAGAATCTATCCCCATGTTCGAAAAGGCAGTGGAACTGGAACCGGCGAACATTGTTGCGGCCAGCAATTTAGCGGATTCCTACCGGCAGGCGAAACAGAGCGATAAGGCACAAGCCGCTTACAACCGGGCGATTGAGGTTGCGTATAAGCAACTGGAAGTAAATCCGCAAGACGCGTTTACACTGGGCTTCCTGGCGCGCTTGTATGCCAAGGAGGGTGCGGCAGCAAAGGCGCGAGAGATCATTTCTCGCGCACGCGCCATTAATGCCGCCAACAGTCAGTTGATGTATGACGAGGCATTGGTAGACGCGCTGGGGGGCTACAAGCAGGAGTCTTTACGCGCCCTGGCGCGCGCTTTCCAAAACGGTTATTCGGTAGAAGAGGCTCGCCAGGATCCGGATTTTGCGGACGTGCGGGCGTTGCCCGGCTTCCGAGAGCTTTCGAAAAAATACGGTGGTTAGAGGGACGCTTTGCGGAATCGTTGGCTGCCGCACCAAACGAATACTAAACCTGTCGCGAACAGCAGCATGGATGCCGGTTCTGGAGTAATATTGTTCGGATCGCCCGGGACGGCATTCGCCTTCGCCGTGAAATCAGCACCCGGACCCCAACCTCCAGCGCCACTTGGATTTGTATTCTGCGTCTTGCCGATCAAGTCGTTTAAGTTGATGGTGAAGTACGCGCCTTCAGCAATGCCGCCGCTGCCGCGGCCGGTGTTAAACAGACCGATGGTGAAGGTAGAAAAGCCAGTCCGCGCGGGAGTTGAGGAAAACTGGTAGCTGTTGAAGAACAGTCCCGGAAGCACGGTAATCGCGGTGGCGTTTGGTTCCGTTACCGAGATGCTCAGGTCGTTCCACAAATCGCCGCTGTTGTTCACGAACGCAAACACGCCGCCGCCCTGTATGTCAGCTCCAAAGGAGAAATTATTGCTGGTAACCGGGGTGCCGGTAGTTGGGTCGCCCATGGAATAAACAGGATCCACCGGGTCGGCGCGAAGTAGACTAGTGCTCATCGCAAGCGCAGCTAAGCCGAGCACATACGCTGATCGATTCATTGAAGCCCTCCTGGGGTGAGATGCAGATGTCTAGGGATGAGGTCCTGCGGAATTTTGTTACTTGCCATCTGCGAACTAAGAACGTGCAGTACTTCCGTAAGTGCTTTTAGCCTGCATGTAACAAACTTAGGATCCTGAAGATTCGGCGAATGTATCTCTTTCATCTGTTTCGCTCGTTCCTGCCGCTGCGGAATCCGATTGGGTTCGGGGCGAGTGACTACCTTGAGATCGCAGTTGCGGGCACGTTGGTCTTTCTCGTTTTGACGCGCGTCTGGATAGAGTGTTGGTTGCGCCGGAGAGCCGGGGAGACGGCGCTTTGCATGTTCTTCTTGGGGGCGCTGACGATTGGATTGCGTTTGCTGCTGCTGCCACGCTGCCCGGTACCTACGGCGAGCGGCTCCGATGATTTCAGTTACATGCTGCTGGGCGATACACTAGCCCATTGGCGGTGGGCGAATCCGACTCATCCGCTGCACCAATTCTTCGAAACTGTCTTCGTTCTTCAGGAGCCGAGTTACAGCTCGATTTACCCGCTGGGGCAGGGCTTTGCGCTGGCTTTGGGGAAGGTGGTGTTCGGAAGCTTTTGGGCGGGCGTACTTCTCTCGGCGGGGCTGCTCAGCGCGCTTTGCTATTGGATGCTGCGGGCCTGGGTTCCGCCGGCCTGGGCGCTGGTAGGCGGGTTGTTGGCGGTGTTGGAATTTGGTCCGCTGAACGCGTGGACGAACAGTTATTGGGGCGGCGCGGTTTCAGGCGTGGCCGGGTGTCTGGTTTTCGGAGCGTTTCCACGATTGGCAGACAGGGGGCTGCGCGGGAACGGAG
>CAXUCT010000505.1:0-2297 GCA_964249415.1 uncultured Bryobacteraceae bacterium
GCGTAAAGCGGGCGTGGAGGTGGCGCTTGATGACGAGCACGCGGCGGAAGCGGAACGCCTGAACGAGCCGTTCATTCACTTCATTAAGGCGGGCCGTCCGCTGGTAACGATTAAGGCCGCGCTGACCTTGGACGGCAAGATTGCGGCGCCGCAGGACAATGTGGGTTGGATTACGAGCGAAGTAGCGCGGGCGGATGTGCAGCAGGTGCGGCACTTCTCCGATGCAATTCTGACGGGTCTGGGCACGGTGCTGGAGGACGATTGTCTTTTGACGGATCGATCGGGGCGCGAGCGCAGCCGTCCGTTGTTGCGTATTGTGCTGGATTCGCAACTGCGCATTCCGCTGACGTCGAAGATGATCCAGAGCGCGCAGGGCGATGTGATGGTGGTGGGAACATCGGTGGCATCGACGGAGCGAAGAAGCGCGCTCCAAGCAGCGGGCGTGCAGGTGTTGATCGCAGATGGAGCGGGTGGGCGCACAGACCCAAGGAAAGTGCTGGAGTATCTGGCCGAGGAACGTTATCTTTCGCTGATGGTGGAGGCGGGCAGCAAGGTGAACTGGACCATGCTCGATTCGCAGATTGCGGATAAGATTCTGTTTTATTACGCGCCGAAGGTGCTGGGTGGACAGAGTACCTTGCCGGTGGCCGGCGGACAGGGGCGGATGCGGCGGGCCGATGCGATTTTGCTGGATCGCGTGACCATTCATCCGGTATCGAAGGATGAATTTGCGGTGGAAGCTTACGTTGTGAAGCCGTAAATGTTTACTGGAATCGTGGAGGAGTTGGGGCGCGTTGCCGAGGTGGAGCCGAAGGCGACCGGCGCGCGAATTACGGTGGAGTGCCGGGAGGTGCTTCACGATGCGACCTTGGGGGCGAGCATTGCGGTGAATGGCGCGTGCGTGACTGCCGTGGAGCTGAGCGTGGATAAGTTCGCCGCGGACTTGGCGCCCGAAACGTTGAAGCGGACCAATCTGAGGCTGCTGAGCGCGGGCGCGGCGGTGAACCTGGAGCGCCCATTGCGGGCCGATGGCCGGCTGGATGGCCATTTCGTTTTGGGACATGTGGACGGGACCGCGGAAATCATCTCACTCGAAGCCTTGGGAAACGACAACTGGTGGCTGCGGATTCGGGTACCAGAGGCGCTGACGCGCTACGTCGTCAGTAAAGGTTCGGTGGCAGTGGACGGCATCAGCCTGACGGTGGCGGAAATCAGCGATGACGTCGTGAGCTTTACGGTGATTCCGCATACATACGATCACACGACTCTGCACGGGTACACGTCGGGTTCGCTGGTGAACCTGGAAGTAGATATTTTGGCGAAGCACCTGGAGAAGCTGGCGATGTCGCGATTGGATTAGGCAGCTTTGGCGGTGCTTTGCTCCTCTGGGTCCGCGTCTACATGGTCGGTTTGCGAAACGAACCCAGTTTTTGGATCAGCTGAAGGCTTGTTTTGCGAAACGAAGCCAACGTCGTGCGCCACTGAAGCGCGGCTTTGCGAAACGAACCCAATTTCCAGCTTGCGACGTTCCTTTTGGAGGCGAGCGAGGGTGGCAAGAGCTTTGTAGAACGCCCGATTGTGCGTGGTTCCATAGCGGAGGAATAGAGCGAGATGCTTTTCATCAACGCCGTTTTCAGTGAAGCATCCGTTTTGAAGGGCGATGGCGCGCTGCTCAAGCCAATAGGACTGGGCCATTTCGTTCACTAGCAGTTCCTCAGTGGAGTTGGCGGGCTGGTGGTCCTGTAAGAGGCTGGCGAGAAGAGAGTCGAAGGCGGCTGGATCTTCGCCGGGGACGATGAGCTGACCGGAGGCGAGGCCGTGTTTGGTTGCATTGCGAGACGAAGCCAATTTCCCTGCACTTGTGCGGGGGCCGGTAGATAGGCGGGAATTTTCGCGATTGATCTCGGCGCGGCTTGGGGTAGCAATGCTTTGGCTGGCTGGTTCGGGCTGCTGGGGCGGATTCGGACCGGCGACCGATTGTTCGTCGCGTCCCTGCGAAACGAAGCCACCGGGCTCGCCGGCGGATTTGGCTGCTTTGTAGGCGAGCTTGGCTGCTTTTCTTTCTACTTCGCGACGTTGTCTACGCGCTTCGCGGGATGTCATGGATATTGTGCCTCCTTCAGATCTGAAAATCTGATCTTTTCGGGTTTGAAATTAGCACGCCGGCGCAAGCGGCGAGGTTGCCGTCCAGCGGATTTGGAGGGTAAGTTGTTGAAGGGCGGAGAGAAGGAAAATATTAATCGGTTGTGATTCTATGAGAGCGCTGCCGTAGATCCTTAAACTGATCGGGAAACGAT
>CAXUCT010000506.1:0-2275 GCA_964249415.1 uncultured Bryobacteraceae bacterium
GCCGTAAGCGGCGGATGACGCAGCGTAGACGACTCTGCCGACGCGGCCTTCGACGGCGGCTTGAAGCACATTGAACGTGCCGTCGATGTTGGTTTCATGACTGGGCACGGGGTCGAGAATGGACTTCGGAACGGACGGCAACGCGGCCAAGTGGAACACGCGATGAGCGCCGGCGATGACCGGCGCAATGCGGGAGTAATCGCGGAGATCCACTTCGTGGACCGTGATCTGATCCGCAACTTCCTCGATATTGTCCAGGCTACCTGTAGCGAGGTTATCTATAACGTGGACGCGGCGGCCATCCGCGACCAGGGCTCGAACGAGAGCAGAGCCGATAAAGCCGGCGCCGCCAGTGACGATAAAGCGATTCATAAAGTTCGTGAGACAGCGACCGGCTGAGCGGATTCGAGGTGTTCCCGTGCGCGCCCAGCGACCGCAGCGGGATCGCGAGTGAAATCGAAGACTTCGACGGAGACCCAAGCGGAGTAATTCACCTGGTGGAGCGCTGTCAGGATTGGTTGAAATTCGTAGTTGCCCATGCCGGGTTCGCGGCCATCGACCTCATTCATGTGAACATGACGAATGTGAGAACAGTATCTCCGAATGAGCGAGGCGTGCTCTTCTTTCTCATCGACCGCATTATGGGTATCGAACATAGTTTGAATGGCCGGACTGGCGATTTGGCGTACAATGCAGACCGCTTCTGCGAGAGAGTTCACCACATTCGACTGGTTGGCCGGTAAGGGTTCCACTAAAATTGTCACGGCGCGTGACTCGGCGTGGGGGGCGGTCTGCGCCAGCTCATGGGTGAAGACGCGGATCGCCTCGTTGGAATCGGCTGCGTCGACGGCCGAACGCTGCTTTGGCGAACCGAACACCATCACACCGTTGTTCTCCTCGTTCGATCCGGCCAAATCAGCGCAGAGATCAATTAGATGGCGAACGTGCTCCCAGCTGCGTTTCCGAACGGCGCGGTGTCGGGTTGTAACGTGCAGGCCTGCAGGCGCGGCGAGCAACCAATGCAGGCCGACGAATGCAAGGCCTTCGTCCTCCAGTGTCTGGCGGATTTCCTGTCTTATGGCGTGGGGAATAGCCGCCGGATCTTCAGCCAGAGTATAAGGTGCAATCTCCAGGCCGGTATAGCCTAGCTTTCGAATCTTCCGGCAAGCCTGAGCGAACGGGATTTTAGCAAACAGTTCGTTGCAGATTGCTAGTCGCAGCGGGCCCGGCACAACTTTCAGTCTAATAGAGAAGAAAGCTCTGGGATACTCAGGAGTGGCTATGTGTGAGGATGCGGTCCTGCTTGAAACAAAGCTGCCGTTACCGCTGCGCGCGAAGGGCAAGGTTCGCGATATTTACGATCTTGGGGACGCGCTGTTATTCATTGCGACGGACCGCATCTCTGCTTTCGATTGCATTCTGGGCAGCGGAATCCCATGCAAGGGCCGCGTGTTGACGGAGATGTCGCTGTTTTGGTTCGACTTCCTGAAGGACACCGTCAAATCACACCTTCGTACCGCGGACATCGCGGAGTATCCGAGGAAGTTGGCGAGGCGCCGTAAGCTTTTGGAGGGCCGCTCCATGCAGGTGAACAAGGCGGAGATGGTGCAGGTGGAGTGCGTGGCGCGCGGATACCTGGCGGGGTCGGGATGGAAAGAGTATCAGAAAAAGGGCTCAGTGTGCGCGATTCCCTTGCCCGCCGGTTTAGTGGATGGCGATCGGCTTCCGGAGCCGATCTTTACCCCTTCCACCAAAGCGAAGACAGGTCACGATGTCAACGTTCCCTTTCAATATGTAGCCAACCTGCTGGGGGTAGATCTGGCGGGACAATTGCGCGATCTGACGCTGGAAATTTACGAGCGGGCGGCCCGCTACGCGCTGGAGCGCGGAATGATTTTAGCGGATACGAAGTTCGAGTTTGGCTTTGTGGAAGGCGAGCTGGTGCTGGCTGACGAGGTACTGACGCCGGATTCATCGCGCTATTGGCCCGCGGACACGTACCGCGCCGGTGGAGCTCAGCCTTCGTTCGATAAGCAGTACGTGCGCGATTACCTGGAGACACTCACGTGGAATAAGCGCCCGCCGGCGCCGGCGCTGCCGACCGAAGTGGTTCAAAAGACCAGCGCGAAGTATCAGGAAGCGTATTCGCGGCTGACCGGGCGGACGCTGGGCGAAGGCGGACCACCCCGGTGACACGTGAACTGGCGAGCTTCAATTGGTTTGATGTCGTACTAGTGTTGATTCTGCTGTGGTCTGCGATGATGGGGCTCCGGAC
>CAXUCT010000507.1:0-2271 GCA_964249415.1 uncultured Bryobacteraceae bacterium
CTTGCACCTCGCCCTCGCCGGAACGCAAACGCTCGTCAATCTGCCCAATCTGTTTGGCCTGGTACTCCAGCCGCCCGCGCACGCGCTCGGTTTCGACGTGCAAGTCAGCCAGCAGCTTGCGGGCGGCGGTGAGTTGCTGCTCGGTGGCGTAAGAGTTTTCGAGAACCGCCGTTTGGCTGGCCTCTCGCTCGGCGACGGCATGCTGTTGCGCGCCCAAATGGGCGGAGGCGAGATTCAGATCGATGGCGATCCTGGCGCCTTCGCGTTCCAGGGTGCGGAACTTGGCGGCCAGCACCTGCTGCAGAAAGGCCGTCGCTTCGGCTTTCAGCTCTCCGTAGCGCTTGGTTTTTGCAGCTTGCCGCTTCAGAGAGTTCACCTGCCGCGTTACTTCTTCGAGAATGTCGAACACGCGAGACAGGTTCTGTTTGGCGCTTTCGAGCTTGGCTTCGGCTAAGCGTTTTCGGGTTTTGAACTTGGTGATACCGGCCGCTTCTTCCACGACAGCGCGGCGATCCTGCGGCTTATTACTGAGGATCTGGCCGATGCGGCCTTGCTCAATAATGGCGTAGCTCTCCGGCCCCAAGCCGGTTCCGAAGAAGAGATCTTGAATGTCACGCAGGCGCGCCAATTTTCCGTTGATCAGGTACTCGCTTTCGCCGGAGCGGTAGAGGCGGCGCGTGATGGTGATTTCGCCGGCGCGCTCGGCGGTTTTGAGAGCGTCTGTTTTGGCGGTAGCTGGAGCGTCGGTCGGGGTGGGCACCTGCTCGACATGACTATTGCCATTCTGTACCGCTCTGTCTCCCGCGGCTATGGCGGACATTTCCGGCTCGGGAATCACGAGATTCGCCGCGGCGATTGCACGCTCATCGGGAACCAGGGTCATAGTCACGGCAGCCATGCCGAGCGGCTTTTTGTCGCGCGTGCCGGCGAAGATAACGTCTTCCATCCGCGCGCCCCGGAGGCTCTTGGCGGACTGTTCTCCCAGCACCCAACTAATGGCGTCGCTAAGATTCGATTTGCCGCATCCGTTCGGCCCCACGACGGCGGCAATGCCGCTGCCGTTGAACTTCATTTCCGTCCGATCGTAAAAAGACTTGAAGCCTTGAATTTCAACTCGCTTAAGCTTGAGCAAACGGGCGCTACCCTTCCTGGAACTATTCTCGGGGGTGTCTCTATGGTACCTGCCTCCCGTCGTGCTGTAAAGGATCAACGCTACGAAGTCTTGGGGCGAGATCTGAAAATCAATCTACTTGTAGTGGTATGAACCCGTGCCTTATCTCTTAAACGACGGTGGGAAGATCTATTGGAACGAATGCGGCGTGGGTTCGCCGGTTCTGCTTATCATGGGCCTCAGTTTCACGCATGACATGTGGTTCCGTGTGCTGCCGGAAGTGGCGGCCCGGCATCGGGCGATTTTTTTCGACAACCGCGGCATGGGCCAGAGCGATGTGCCGAGGGGACCTTATTCGATTCGCCAGATGGCAGAGGACGCGGTTGCTGTTCTGAACGCCGCTGCCGTTCCCGCAGCCCACATCGTAGGGGCCTCCATGGGCGGGATGATTGCGCAAGAGCTAGCGCTGCGGCATCCCGATCGAGTTCTCAGCCTGGTGCTGGGTTGCACGAGTTACAGCGGCTTAGGGGCGCGCTGGCCTCACTTTCGGTTCGGCCCGCGTGGCCTTCGCTGGTCGCACGGTCCTCGGCTGGAGCGTGAGCGTTCGCTGCGGCGCTTGCTCTACGCGGATAGTACGCCCGACGAGCGGATCGAAGAAGACCTCCGCATTCGTTGCCAGTCCAATTGGTGCTATCGGGGCTTTTTCAATCAATTTATTGGAGTACTGCGATGGAGTTCTTACCGGCGGCTGCCGCGCATCCGTGTTCCGACCCTGGTGCTGCATGGGGACCAGGATCACTTGGTTCCTGTCGAGAACGGAAAGGCGCTGGCGGCGCGCATTCCCGGAGCGCATTTTCGGCTGATCGGGAATGCGGGACACGTGTTGACGACGGATCAGCCCGAAGCCTGTCAAGAAGCGCTGGCTCAATTTTTGCGCTAAGCGGCGACAGAGTACGGTTGAGACACACCCCGGCTGCGATAGCGCCCTTGGATCTTCGACCGGATGCGTCTTTTAAGTGAAGTTCGCAGATTGCGGGACGCTAGGCGGCTTTCGCGAGATTTGACCGCTGCCTACGAGGCATTTCTAAAGTTTTTTGCGATGACGATTTCGGTTTCGTGGCGCTGTGCTTGGGCTTCTGTGGTGCAGGTCCGTTTTTAGC
>CAXUCT010000508.1:0-2246 GCA_964249415.1 uncultured Bryobacteraceae bacterium
GAAGGCCAACAGCATGTATGGCTCGGCAGCAAGATCACGTGGGCGCTATTCGACAGAGCCGCCGACCAGACGCCACCCGGCGCGCTCAGCCGGTTTTGCGATCGCGTTTGGGGCTATCAACCAGAAGGCGAGTCCTGGGCGCATTTTGCCTATTCCACAGCCGTTACTTCGCCGGGCGATTGAACCAACCTGTCTCTCGTTTGTGCGCAGCGGACAAGCTCGCCTTTGCAGTAACTCCCCGCTGGCTGTATCTGCCAATGGTGACCTTGACTGGTGAAATTCAGAGTACCTCCAGAATGCCCGGCAATGGTGGCCTGAAGGGACGGAACACTTCGAGGTTTGGCATAATTCCAGAACTTGGCACCGATCGCTCCGAATCGAGCTCTTACGCTGGGTCGCTCAGTATTTGGTGGAACCACGGCAAAACGATTGCACGCCCATTCGTATACACCGAGACACCGGCCTCCAAACTATTTCCGGCGGCCGCCTAAACGTCAAGCAGTCCGTTATGGATCTGTGCAACGTTTGGACACGCTTCGACTCAGAACGATAAGCCCTGCTCAGCAAGAGTCTATAAGAGGCCAGTAGTATCGGCCACGCCCGTCGGGCACGCATATCCGAGCCGCCGCTGGCAGCAAACCGGCGTGCTCTGTCCAACCACTCCCTCATTCAGAAACAACTTTTCTGGAGGGCGGTACGTGCTCATCTACAACTGGCCGCGCAGTCTGGCGCGGATCTTCATTTCGAGGAGATGGTCGAACACTGGACCGCGGATCCGTCCGGGCAAAAGGTCGAGTGGTGACCAACAAGGAAACTTACGAAGCGGCGAAGTTGGTGCTGAGTCCCGCGGCTTGGGCGGCAGCGGTGCCGGCTGGACTAAAACTTGCGCTCGAAGTTCAGCGGCGCGCGGTGTGCTGGTTCCAACCTGAAGCGAGTGGAGTTATTCCTGCCTGGGCGATTTCCGGTTTACGTCTGGGATGTGGCATAGCGGAGGCGAGGCCTGTTCGCCAGCGACGATGTCGCGTTCCGTATCAGAGGAGCGACGTCGAGGAACTCAGACGGTACATGCGAACGTTCATCCCTTCCTTGAACGGTCCTCTGCTCAAGACACATACTTGCATGTACACAATGAGTCCCGACCAGCATTTCATTGTCTCGTGTCATCCTGAGTTCCCGCGGGTTTGCGATTGCGGCCGGTTTTTCGGGGTACGGCTTCAAATTCGTTAGCGTCATTGGCGAAGTTCTTGCAGATTGACGACCGACGGACGTACCGAGCACCGATCTCATTCTTGTCGCCAAAGCGCTTCGGAATCGCAACCTAATCAGGCCGCATCTGAGGTAGTTTCCCGCTGCCTTTTTTCAACTTCCTGAGGTGTTTTTTTAGCGAGACGAACTCCGCCTGGGAGCCCGTTTGCGCGGCCCCGCCAAAGTAACAGCTCAGACGACCACGACTTCGACACCGGTCTGACGAACCTTCTCCAGCAGATCCGGACGGATCCTGTCATCGGTAATTAAGCGCTGCGCGCTCGCTAGATCGCTAATCACTGAAAGGCTCCGGCGGCCCACTTTACTTGCATCCGCGATCACGGTCACCTCGTTTGAAATATTCATCATCGTGGTGTTGAGCTGAGCTTCCAGCAGGTCCGGCGTCGACAAATTCATCTCTGGATCCAGGCCGTCAATACCGAGGAAAAAGTGATCCGCATGCAGTGCCCTCAACAATCCTTCCGCTTGAGGACCGACAAAGGAACCAGAGACGTGCCGCATGAGTCCGCCGATCATGATCACCGAAATTTTTGGGGTATCAATGAACTCCTGGGCAATATTTAATGCATGCGTGATCACCGTGATGGCTTCCATATTGGCTCGCTTGATGGCTCGCGCCAACTCTGCTGAAGTACTTCCGGAATCGAGAATTACGGTCTGATGTGACTTGATAAAGCCGACGGCTGCTTGCGCGATGCGTGTCTTTTGCGCTTGGTTCAGCGTTTTTTTTACGTTTAATGGAAAGTCGCCCAGCTGCTCCTGGGGCAGGATGGCTCCCCCGTAGGAGCGAATCAGAGTACCCTCTCTCGCAAGCTGCCCTAAATCGGAACGCAGCGTCACAGCGGACACATGGAAGTGTCCTACCAGATCTTCCACGCTCGCGCTGCCGTTCTTTCTGACCAGCTTCACAATCTCGCGCCGTCTCTCGTCAGCGAGCATCTTGGACCGTTTTGGCGGCATGTGCTTAATCTAGTTCATTC
>CAXUCT010000509.1:0-2231 GCA_964249415.1 uncultured Bryobacteraceae bacterium
CGGTATCACAGGGGAAGCGATGTCCACGGGCTCGCCGCCAAAAGCTACGCGTCAGTTGTTGAAGTCAACCCGGACGAAAACCTGCTGACAGTCAGAAAACCCGACGGTGTGTTTGTCACCTATAACCCCGCCAGGCTCAGCGGAGTGGCTGTTTACGAACCCGAAGTGCGATCGTTTGCTCTTGGCGATCGAGTTCAGTTCCTGACTCCCTGGAGAGAGAAAGCCATCTCCACGCGAGACACCGGCACCATTCAATACCTCGACGCTAATGGAAACGCTCGTGTCCGGCTCCACGAATCAGATCGAGTGGTGAGCTGGAACCTGAACCAGAACAAGCACATCGATTACGCCTACGCGATGACTAGCCACTCTGCGCAAGGTGCAACCGTCGATCAGGTTCTCGTGCACATCGATACATCGGAGACACGCATTCAGGCGCTTATAAACGAGATGCTCGCCTATGTTGCGCTCTCTAGGCCCCGGCATGATGCGCAAATCTACACCGATCACGCGGACAAGCTGGAAAAGGCGCTTTCTCGCTCCAAACAGAACACCACCGCACTTTCGCAGGAACAGATTCGGCAACCAGTAGGAATGTCGATATAAGCGAAGAGCAGCAGTGGCGCTGCGGGGTGCCTCGCAGGCGGCCCGCGCCGCGGCTATCATCGGCGGCGTATTGCCCTCGTTAGATCGGCTTGACCTTGAGGAGGCTAAGCCTAAAGGTTTACTTTGATTCTGCCGATCTTTGCGGTATGCGCTTTGGCTTCGCATTTCTGCTCGCCTTCCACACTTTTCGGTGCGCCGGAGTGTTCTCGTTGCGTACGCGATGCGAACGGGCGCATTCACCGAAGCTCCGCCGCTCGTTACGCATTTAGGCGCGATAATCCTTGCCCAGCTACCGGCGAAATGCGTGGTGCATGTCCCGGCTATGTGATCGATCACGTCAAACCGCTTGCTTGTGGCGGGGCGGATGAGCCGGAGAATATGCAATGGCAAACACGCGAGGCTGCAGCCAACAACGATCGGTGGGAGCGCCGGGAGTGCGGAGGACAGTAGCGGACATTGCAGACTGGTCTGGCGTGACGATCTAACCGGACTTATCCATTGACTTCCACTTTATTGAATGCTGAGGCTGTGATGCTTCGGCCGTGATAGGGCGATCTCTGGTCGTGGCCCTCTTTTGCGTGCCTTGATTGGCTCAGGAATGGCGAGCCGCGCTCGTTCATCTTCGGAGAACTCTTCATACCATCCCTGTGTGTCACATCTCAGAAATTGAGCGACGATACGGCGATAGCGTCGATTCATTAAAAACTCCTTCGTGTACTCGGCACTATAACCATGCACTATTTGTGGAGTATTGGAACCCTTCAGGTGGATTCGGAAAGTTCTCATGCGGCACCTTACCACAAGTAATTTTAGGCTCACGGTTCACCACCAAAGTCAGTTGGGCTTGAGATCTGCCATGGCGAATTTAGGCTGTTGGCTTACAGCCGGGAAAATAAGCGCCGCAGCAATCAAAGAACGAGGAATTGGCTTGCTTCGAGCAGTCGGACGCGAGCACATCCTTCAATTTCAATAGCTCTGTCTCCGGCCCGAAACGGTCAATCAAGCCTGTAACTCGATAGCGACCCCGTTGCGGGCAGCGATGGCAAGCGACTTCTAAAACGATCAAGTTCCTTGCGCATAGCTGGCCCAGGGTCACACCGGCAATCTGACGCTTCGATTCGGTGATCGAGTCGGCAATGTCCCGTGCTTCCCGCCGTCTACTGTACCCCATGACTCCAAAAAGGAGCGACCTCTCGGGGCCAATCCTTTCACAGAGGATATCATCTGTGTTCGCCTTATATTCGCCTCATTTTTTTCGGGAATGGAAAACGCCGCCTGCTCGCGTACTTCAGAGGGTTGATCTAAGAACCGACGCAGCATGACGGGAAGGAGGCGAAACGCCATCCTTCCCGCGCTCCAGCGCACACTTCGCAGCTTCCGCTCCCATTCTCAGCGGGTCCGTTCCTTTCCCCGCAACGCCCTCCCTTTACGTTCCTGCGGTAGCGCTCCGCGCGTCGATGCATGGACCCCGGCAAGGGTGTTCACGCTTCGGCCACCGCCTTTTCTTTCGGGGGCATCGCGCGGCCAGCTCACCGAGGCAACAACTTATTTTTGATAACCCCGCGCACGACCCGCTCGGCAAAAAAAGTTGATTGCACGGCAAGCACTCAGGCCGCGCAAAACCA
>CAXUCT010000510.1:0-2194 GCA_964249415.1 uncultured Bryobacteraceae bacterium
TCCCAGCAGTGAGTTCATAGGCGTCCGGATCTCATGGCTCATCCGGCTCAAAAAATCAGACTTGGCCCGCGACGCGTTCTCTGCCTCCAACTTGGCCTGCCGAATCCCTTGTTCTGCGCGCCGGTGTTCTGTCAAATCGTAAAGTGTGCCTGTAAATCCCCGGTCTGAACCCGATCCGGAATTCGGCCTAACCGTCACCTCGATGTAAATGGTCGAGCTATTTCTGTGCAGCAAGCGCAACGTCTGGCAACAGCCGTGATCCTGGTGGCAACTTCGGAGCGTTGCGCTCGCTAACGCTCGATCTTCAGGGACAACATAATCAAGCCAGTTCCGGCCTAAAGTTTCCTCCGCCGTATAGCCGCTCATCTGTGTCCACGCCGGGTTCACGAATGTCCAATGCCCGTCTTCGGAGAGCTGGAACACAACCTCGCGCATCGAAGCTACAATCGCAGCATAGGTCTGCTCGGCTGTTTCGCGGTCTTGTTCCATTGCGGCCACTCTCTCCTTCAGCAGCCGCTGCTTCAACTCGTCCGCCACAATGGCCGCCAGGTCCGACAGCATAGATAATTGCCTTGCCGTGAGTTCTCTCGGTTGGGTATCGATCACGCACAGCGTGCCAATCCGGTAGCCCTCGTCGGTAATCAACGGTGCCCCGGCATAAAAGCGAACTCCTGGCGCGCCCGTCACCAGCGGTTTGTCTGAAAATCGAGGATCCCGCGTCGGGTCAGGTACGTGCAGAACCTCTCCCTGCAGAATCGTGTACGCGCAAAACGCAACGTCCCTGCTTGTCTCGCACAGGTCTGTTCCGACAGCGGACTTAAACCATTGACGGTGTGCGTCCACCAGAGAGATCGTCGCTATTGGCACATGGCAGATCTCAGCGGCAAGTCTCGTGAAGCGGTCAAATGCCGCTTCCCGCGGAGTGTCGAGAACACCAAGCTGGTGAAGGGCCTGAAGGCGTAGCGATTCGTCTTTTGGAAGAGGTGGGACCACGTCGGCAGTAAAGGACCTTACCACCCTATCGGCCATTTCAGCCGCATTCTTTATTCAACCGCCACTTACGGTTTCCCGAAATGGGTCAGCCCTGATCTGCGCGATTTGCACCCCCTCAGTTCAATTTTTCAAAATTTTTTATTTCTCCCAACTTCAGTAACTTACAAGCTTTCTAAAGCCTACAAAGAACGATTCTCGCCCTTCATATGCTACGTTCTGGCAGGCTCGCCAGAGGTTCCATCCTCTCGTGGGCCCTTCCTTTTGGAGGAGACCGAAATCATGACCCCTCGATCCATCCGCCGCGCTGCCGAGCGCAAGGCTAAAAAGGCCGCCCTGAAGGCGGAACGCCACGTGGCGCTCGAAGATATGTACTCCAATCCCGCGCCGGTTGCCGAACCGGAAACCCTCAGCAGCCCCGCGCTCCCGAACGAGGCGAAGGCAGTCACGGACCTTCAACTCACTGCTAACCGCGCGAATGCCCAGTTCTCTACCGGTCCTATCTCATTAGAAGGTAAGGCGAAATCCGCTCTCAACGCAGTGAAAACCGCGCTCACCGGCCGCAGCGTGCTTCTCCCCACCGACGACGCGTCCGCCTACGAAAACCACCTGCGCGCCTACGCTGACGATTTCCGCCCCGTCGGCGCGCGCGAATGCGATCTGGTCCAATCCATTGCCGACATCGCTTGGCGCCTGAAGCGCATTCCGTGTCTCGAAAGCGCCATCTTCGCGCAAGGCTACATCGAATTCGGCGAAGCCTTCAACGATCATGAACCCGAACTCCGCCCCAGCATGATTGAACTCCAAACCTATTTAAAGTACGAAAAGCAGCTCCGCAATCTGCAGCTCCAGGAAGCACGTCTCGCCCGCCGCCGCGAAAAGGAATTAGCCGAGCTTCGTCAGTTGCAAGGGGAGCGCCGCCAAGCCGAAAAAGAAGCTCTTGAAACGCTAGCTCACCGTTATCTCGCCGCGCAAGAAAGCGGTCAAGCCTTTGAGCTGGCCGCGAATGGGTTCGTTTTTTCAAAGGCCCAAATTGACGAGCATATTGAGCGCGTTCAATCCCGAAACAGCGTGCTCAGCGCCCGCTCCTTGGGCCAAAAAGCTTATTCTGCGGCGGAGGTAACCGCCAAACAGGCCGCCTAAAGGTCCTCCTCCAGCTTGCCCGAAACGGACGGCACCTGAATCTTGTCCAGTCATGCAGCAC
>CAXUCT010000511.1:0-2189 GCA_964249415.1 uncultured Bryobacteraceae bacterium
GGTCCCGAGTTGGCGTAAATCGAGTTGGCAAGCAGCATTGGCCGCGATGCCCCCTCAATTCGTATACCGGCTTCGATTGCACCCGAGATATCCACGTTCGCGACTTCCGTAGCCGAATCCACGATGGAGATCCCTATGCGTAACGGATGCGTTTCGTCACCAACAATCCGAAACCCTTCTACCCTCGCCGATCCCACGCTTCTTGCGACGATAGCCACACCGGCATCATTAGCGGATGCCGGGTCGCTTCGCAGCGTTACCTGTTCCGGCGACTTGCCAATTACGTTCACAGCCTCTTTCAATTCCAGCGGCCCAAGATAATCTCCAGGGGAAACCTCGATCGTATCGCCGGGAAGAGCCGTTTCTAATGCTTTTTGGATGCCATGCGAGTCAGCTGCGTTCACAGCGATATACCCGCGGGGACGCGTCCCCGAAGCTTGCGCAAGCCGGGGGGTGAACTTTTCAACCGCTGACCACAGTGCCATTCCTAAGGCCATGCCCGCCACCAGCCATAGCGCGTTGCGCAGCACGGCGCGCCAATTTGGTCCATCGCCTCGCAAGCGCGTGATCGCGTGCCGCGGCCGTGCTTCCACCAGGACAGGGGAATGGCTGCCTAGGAACTCCGGCCCAGGAACAAACACCACGCTAATGTTATCCTTCCCGCCCGCTACGTTGGCCGCCTCCACAAGCTGCTGCGCAGTTTTGTCTGGATCGCCGTCGTACCGTTCGATCACGGCGTTAATTTCGGCCGACGTCAGCACGTCGCTCAATCCATCACTGCAGAGTAGAAGCGCCGCATCAGGGCGGAAAGGAAATCTCTTCACGTCAATGAACTGCGGATCGTTGGCCGCGCGCGGGCGTGAACCCACATCCCGAAACACCTCGTTCCGGCGCGGATGCCGCATCGCTTCTTCTTCGGTCAGCGCTCCTATATCCTCTTGCTCGCCCACCGGCGAGTGGTCAGAGGTCAGCTTTCGAAGCTGCCCGTTCCAACTGAGGTACAGCCGCGAATCGCCTACATGTCCGACGGTCACTTGCTCTTCCTGCACTACGGCAAGAGTCAGAACGCACGCCATGCCTTCCCACTCCGGATGACTACCGGCCAGTTCGTAAATCCGGTTATTCGCTTCTGAGATGGCGCGACGAATGGCGGGTTCCGGATCCGCGTCGCCGTCGAGCGAGCGCATTTCCTCTTCGATCATTCGGACCGCGGTCTCGGCTGCCGTTTCGCCCGCTGCATGGCCGCCCAACCCATCCACAACTAGGAAAAGGCCGCGCGCCGGATCAGCCAGTACGCGATCCTCGTTGACGGTTCGGCGAAGGCCGGGATCGCTAGCGGCGCCCGCCTGCCATGCTGTGGCGGTTTTCATGGCCGTTTCGTGTCCCGCCAGTTCGCCCAAAAAAATGCCAACACGAAGAGAGCAAACAGAAGAACGAACGGAAGATGCGCAAAATAGAGAAACTTCATTTCCGCACTTTGAAGGCGAGCGTCAGGACCTCGCCCAATCGAATGTCGGCTTTCTCCGGCAGCGGTTCCTCCGTGCCTTTACGCAGCCGTTTGCCATTTACCCAGGTGCCGTTGGTACTGGTGTCCTTCACGAAGAAAGCGCCAGTAGCGCCCTCTCGCCGCAATTGCAGGTGTTCCCGCGAAACTTCGTCGTTGGTGTAAAGCGCCAAATCCATCGGCTGATCTTCCGCGCCGCGGCCCACGCGCACCGCATTCTGCGTAACAGGATAGACCTGCGGGCCGGAGTCGTCGTCGTACCGTATCTCTGCAAAAACTGAATCGACCGGACCGTTCGCCGGCTGAAGCTGTCCGGTGCTGCGTCGCGAAGTGGCCGAGGGCTCCCGCTCCATCAGAGTCGTCTTGGTGCCGCGATAACCCGGTTCCGATGTTTCATTGAGTTCGGAATGGATCTCCACATCTCCGGGAGGAACTTCGCTATCGGGGAAGAATTCGATCAGCCAATCGCGGCAGGCAATCTTGTGTTCCTTTGTCCCTTGGCCGCGCCGCGGAATCCCGAACTTAGCCGGATTCGAGTTGAGCTGCGTCACGCGTGCGCGCAGTGACCGGCGGGCGTCTTCGGTGATCAAAGGGAAAACACCTCTTAAGCCGGCATGGTCTTCCGGGTTTAAGTAGACCGTGAAAACGCACGGCAGCAGGACCGTATACGTCATCTCGCAGCGCC
>CAXUCT010000512.1:0-2169 GCA_964249415.1 uncultured Bryobacteraceae bacterium
CCGAAGAACAGCACCCTCACCAGCATGTCCAAATGCTAGCAAGGGAAAAACCGCATGCCCTATAGTCAAAACGGGGTGCAACACTGTCAACTTCGAACGGCTCGCCAAAGCATCAGACCCGTTTACGCGTGCGTTACACAGAGACCGACCAGATGGGCGTTGTCCATCACGCTAATTATCTGATCTGGATGGAAATCGGACGCGTCGAGCTGGTTCGCTCCCGCGGCTGTAATTACAAGGACCTCGAGCAAACCGAAGGCTTATTTCTCTCCGTCGTCAGCGTCAGCTGCCGCTATCTTTTCCCCGCCAAGTATGACCAGGAGATCGTCGTCGAAACCGAGATCGTGGATGTGAACGCCCGCACCGTGGAATTTGCTTATCAAATCCGCTGCGCCGAACCGGCCAAGCTCCTAGCAGACGGCTCCACAAAGCACTTCTGGCTGAACCGGCAATGGCGGCCTGCGCGCTTGCCGGAACACTATCTGCCTCTGCTCCGGGTAGGATAAACGGGCATGCTTCACGTCATCCTTCCGGTCGGTCCCCTCCAATGTAATTGCTCTATCTTTGGCGACGAGCAGGCCCGCGAAGCCATCGTCATCGATCCCGGAGATGAAATCGAAAACATCACCGAAGTGCTCCGTCGGCATCAGGTCAAAGTTAAGGCCATTGTGATTACCCACGCCCATATCGATCACGTCGCCGGCGCTCACAAGCTGCGCGCATTAACCGGCGCTCCTGTGTATATGAATGAGCGCGACCGCGAACTCCTCCAAGCGCTCGACATACAAGCCAGTTGGCTGGGCGTCGAAACGCCTCCCCAAACCGAGGTCGACGCCCCTGCCGAAGACGGTGCTGTTCTGCGTCTTGGCGCAGCGGACTTCCACGTCTTGGAAACTCCGGGTCACACTCAGGGGAGCGTCTGCCTGTGGATCCCTCAGGAAAACAAGCTCGTCGCCGGTGATACGCTGTTCCGCGATTCCATCGGCCGCACCGACCTGCCCGGAGGCAACTCCCGCCAAATCCTGTCCTCCATTAAAGCGCGCCTGCTGGACTTGCCGGAGGATGCCGTCGTCGTTCCAGGGCACGGCGCGAATACAACTATCGGCAGAGAAAAAGCCCGCAATCCTTTTCTACAGCGGCTCTAATGCTTTTTTTCACGCTTCATCTCCAGCACGCTCGTAATCAACTCCTTAGCGTCTGTAAGACTTTTTGTGATGAGCTGAATGTCCATCGCCGGCTTTCCCAACTGCCGCACGCTCGGGCAGTAAACGCCGTGCTGTCCCACCAGGACCAGAGCGTCCGTGATGCAGTCTAAAGTGACCGCCAAGCGCCCGCGCTCCACGCCCATCATGAACTCGTACCGCTCCAGGTCGTCTTTACGTTCCTCGTAAACGGTCATTTGTCCCAATTCTGACACGCGCAGCGTTGTCTACACTGAAATCAGTTTCGCGGCATGCACATCCCTTCTTGGCCCCAGTCCGGCGAGCGCGAAGCCGAACTGCTGCGCATGGTCCTTGAAAGCCCGCAGTGGGGCGGCTTTCATCCGTTCGTGGCTGAATTTGAACAGAGCTTTGCAGCCTATCAGCACGCCGCCTACGGCATCAGCGCATTCAATGGAACCGTCACGCTCGAACTCGCCCTCACCGCGCTGGGCATCGGCCCGGGAGACGAGGTCATCGTTCCCGCCATTTCATTTATTTCCTCCGCCACCGCCGTCTCGCGAGTAGGCGCCACGCCTGTCTTCGTCGACGTTGAGCCATATTCCTTCCACATCGATCCGGAGGGGGCGCGCCGCGCCCTAACGCCCCACACCAAAGCCGTTATGCCGGTTCACTTCGGCGGCGCCAAGTCCCGGATCGAGGAACTCGCGAACCTCTGCCGCGCCCACGATCTATTTCTGCTCGAAGATGCCGCTCACGCGCACGGCTCCGAGTGGAACGGTCAGCGCGCCGGCAGCTTCGGTATCGCAGGCTCCTTCAGTTTTCAGAATGGAAAAGTGCTCTCCGCCGGCGAAGGCGGCTTGCTTGTCACCTCCGACGCGACAGTCGCCGAACATAGCAGGTCCGTGGCAAACTGCGGCCGCATCGCCGGACAAAGCTTCTATGAACACCACCGGCTCGGCACCAATTTTCGTCTCTCTGCGTTTCAGGCAGCCGTCCTGATCGCGCA
>CAXUCT010000513.1:0-2167 GCA_964249415.1 uncultured Bryobacteraceae bacterium
GCCTTGATTAATGTAGTGCTGACGGCCGTCGGCTACGATGCTGGGCGGACGGAGCACGACTTGAACATCCTGGGACAGATTCGTAGTGCTGCCGCGAAAATCGTTCGAGCTGGCGGCAACCGTCAGCTTGGCCGGACCCTCTTTGAGGAAGGCGGCCTGCTTCTTGCCAGCTGAGAAACTGTACATCCGGGCAGTCTGCCTGGATTTGGTTTTGTCTTCATAAAGAGTTTGGCTCTGGCCGTTTTGTTCTATGGACGCGGAGAACGACTTCACGCCATGGGGGTCGTCAGCTTCGACGCGAACGGGCGTATCGGTGCCGATGGCAGGCACGGTTGTGGCGAGCTTCAGATCGACATGCTTGCCAGAGAACCAAACGAACCCAAATACGATCAGGATCAGGGCTACAACAACGGCTAATACAGTCTTCAACATCGGTTTTGTCTTTAAGTTTGGACGACGCGCCGTCCTTCAATACGGTAGTTGCCTCGAAGCATCCAAGCGATAGCTTCCGAGTAAATCCTATGTTCCTCGATCAGAATGCGGGAGGAAAGTGTTTCGACAGTATCGTTGTCGGCGACGGGCACAGAAGCTTGCAGGATAATCGGGCCGGCATCGAGATTTTCGTCGACGAGGTGAACGGTGCAACCGGCGATCTTGACGCCATGAGCAAGGGCTTGGTATTGGGCGTCAAGGCCGGGAAAAGCGGGGAGCAGCGAGGGGTGGACGTTGAGGATGCGCCCGGCAAATTGCGAAACGAACCCACCGCTCAGAAGGCGCATGTAGCCTGCCAAACAAACCCAACTGATGCGGTGCTGCCGCAGTAAATCAACAACTTGGGCGTCGTAAGCAGTACGCTCGACACCGGCCGACTCGATGAAACCGCACGGATAGCCGAGGTCACGGGCGCGGGCGAGTCCAACGGCGGCGCCCTTATTTGAAAAAACGAACCCAATTTCGCAACCGAGACGGCCGGCGGCTACGTTGCGAGCAATGGCTTCGAAATTAGAACCGCGGCCGGAGAGCAGGATACCGAGGCGGGGGGGCGGACCGGCGCTCATAGATAGACGACCTTCGGCTGAGTCTTGGAGCGGGAAGCGATCACGCGGCCGATCCGGTAATGCGGTTCGCGAAGCTTCTTCAGGATTTGCGAAACGAACCCAATCTTCTTGGCCGGTACGATGAGCACCATGCCGATGCCCAGGTTAAAGGTGCGGCGGAAGTCGTCTAGCGGAATATCGCCGATGTCTCTCAGTAGATCGAAGATGGGCTGGGTGGGCCAAGACGTTGAATCGATTTCGACAGCGCAGCCTTCCGGAAGAACGCGCGGGACGTTATCCGTGAGGCCACCGCCGGTGATGTGAGCAGCGCCTTTCAGCAACTTGGCGTCGTGGAGCGCTTGAATGGGCCGGAGATAGGATCGGTGAATTTTGAGGAGTTCTTCGGCGACGGTTTGGGCGAGTTCTGGAATATGAGTGGCGGGCTGGTAGCCAGCGACTTCGAAGAGCAGTTTGCGGGCGAGCGAATAGCCGTTCGTATGAAGGCCTTGAGAAGGCAACCCGAGGAGAATGTCGCCAGGTTTGATATCGGCTCCGGTGAGCATGCGTTTTTTTTTGACCGCGCCGACGATGAAGCCAGCGAGATCGTACTCGCCCGGCGCGTACATGCCGGGCATTTCAGCAGTTTCGCCGCCGATGAGTGCGCAGCCGTTCTTCTTGCAACCGCGAGCGATGCCGGAAACGACGCTCGCGCAAACTTCAGCTTGCAGTTGTCCGACCGCGAAATAGTCGAGGAAGAAAAGCGGCGTGGCGCCCCCGACGGCAATGTCGTTGACACAGTGATTGACGAGATCTTCGCCAACCGTGTCATGGCGACCGGTAGCGAAGGCGATTTTGAGTTTGGTGCCGACTCCGTCCGCCGAACTGACGAGGACTGGATTGCGCCAACCTTTTAAGGAGAAGCCAGCGCCGAAGCTTCCGATAGAAGTGAGGACATGGGGCGTGAGCGTTTTGGCAGCGTAGCGCTTGATCTGCGATACGGCACGTTCGGCCTCATCAATATTTACGCCAGCATCGCTGTAGGTGGTCTGTTCGCTCACTGCCGACGGATTTAGTGTAGCGGATGGGGAAGAGAGCTGAAGGCGGTGAAAGGTGGGAGCGCACATTCGAGC
>CAXUCT010000514.1:0-1706 GCA_964249415.1 uncultured Bryobacteraceae bacterium
TTGATGGGGCAGAGCCGATTGAGTTAACGCCGGGCCGTAGCCAAAATAGTCCTACCAAAGTCAGCCAACTATCGGGGGCACGCAATCCCTTTTCGCGGTGCTCCTGCCATTCCTGTATTGATTTCGTATAGGTAGCGTCACCCAATAACAGGAACGCTCCTAATCCGATCAACAAACGGTACATACCTGATCTTACTCTCGCAGTTCAACGATTGTGGCGCCAGCTCCCCCATCAGCTTGAGTAGCCTGATAAAAACGGCTGACATGTGGATTCCCACCCAGATGCTCGCTCACTGCGCGTTTTAAGATGCCCATGCCGTGGCCGTGTACGATACGAACCCGATTCACGGAAGCAAGCGCAGCGGAGTCGATGAATTTGTCTACCTGTTCAACTGCCTCCTCGGCACGTTGCCCGATAATGTTTAGCTCCCGGTACGAGACATCCCATCGAGGCCCGGTTTCCAGGCGTACGTTCTTCGGCAGCTTGTTCGTTTCCACCTTATCTGAAACGATTTCGGACACATCTTCGCGCGCAACCTGCATTCGCAGATGGCCGGCTTCCACTTCCAGTAGACCGTTCTTCAAAATGCGCCGAACCGTGGCAATCTCGCGCACATCTTTCAACCGCACTCTTGCGCCCTCTTCTATTGCTAGGCGCTGTGGAACAACAGCTTTGGCCACTTCGGGCGGCGGAGCCATCGTCTCGAAAGCTTCTTCGCGAAACTCACGCTTGGTCTTAGCCAGCAGTCGTTGCGCTTGCTCCATGGCCTTTCGCTGGTCGGCCGTTTCCGAGACGCGCTCCATCATGATTTGGGCCCGCGCTTCAAAATCCGCAATAATTCCATCGCACCGCGTTGCCCATTCGCGCTGACGCTGCTGTTCACGCCGAATGGCTTCTCGCTCTACGTCCGCCTGATTTAGTTCGAAAGACTGCTTGGATTCCGTCATCTCCGCGGCGAGACGTTCGTTCTCCATTGTTTGGCGATGCAACTCAGACAGCAACTCCTGGAAGTCTGCTTGCAATCGAGGCATCACGGCTCGCGCATGAGACAGAACGGCCGGAGGCATTTCCAATCGCGTAGCGATGTCCAGCCCTGCTGATTTCCCCGGCATACCTAACCGCAACTCGTATGTGGGCTGAAGGGTCGTTTCGTCGAAGCCCATGGAGCCGTTCAACACGCCTGGCGTTCGCGTGCCATATAGCTTAAGCGGCAGCAGGTGAGTTGATGCAAGGCAGAACGCGCCGGACTTGCGAAATTCATCCAGCATCGCAACGCCAAGTGCACCGCCCTCTTCGGGATCGGTTGCTCGGCCAAGCTCATCAAGCAGGACCAGGCTCTCAGGAGTAACCTGTTCCAGCATCTGCTTGACGTGCAAAAGGTGCCCGGAAAAACTGCTCAGACTTTCAGCGATCGATTGCGTGTCACCGATATCAGCCAGCACATCGTCAAGAAGTGGGAACTCCGCTTCAAGACAAGGAACCGGAATGGCAGCATGAGCCATCAACGCGAGCAATCCAGTGGTCTTCATCGTGACAGTCTTGCCGCCAGTGTTGGGACCGCTAATTAAAAGGCAGCGCCGCTCCTCAGTCAGTTCAAAGTTGATCGGGACAACGACTTTGCGCTGCTGGCGTAAGATCCGCTGGAGCAGCGGATGGCGAGCTCCACGCAAAATCAGCTTTCGATTGGCGTCGCTGAAGCGGGGGA
>CAXUCT010000514.1:1716-2107 GCA_964249415.1 uncultured Bryobacteraceae bacterium
CCGCATCATAGTCGTTCGCAAACGCCGCTTTGGCGAAGATACAATCGAACTCGGCAAGTGCGTCGGAGGTCGCGCTGATCTCGGCGCTATGCTCGCGAAGAGCGTCCGTAATCTCGGCTAAGATACGCTCCACCTCGCGGATCTCGTCTTCGCGGAGGCGAACAAGCTGATTATTCAGCGCAATGGTTTCAAGCGGCTCGACAAAGAGAGTGCGCCCGGTGCCGCTTGACCCGTGAATCACACCATCAACGCGCCCTTTTTGTCCGGCGACAATAGGCACTACATAGCGGTCTTCCCGAATGGTGACAAACTCTTCCTGGAGAGTGCCGTCGCTGCGATGCGCGCGCAGAAAGCGATCAAGTGAATCGTGAATGCTGCGAGACTGACGCTC
>CAXUCT010000515.1:0-644 GCA_964249415.1 uncultured Bryobacteraceae bacterium
CCATTACACCGGCTAGTTCGGCCTCCGTGTCGGCTTTCAAAATCAAACCTGACTGCACAAAGAAAAATCCGCCCGGAAGAGCAAACGCGTTCACGGTCGGGTCTTCCAGGACCTTGATAGTGAAGGGCACCTTGGCATCGGAGTTTCGGACCAGGTTCTGGCCAATCCGATTGACGTACTCAGCTACGACAGGGTCATTAATGACTTTGGATTGCCGCTCCACCTGCTGAGCCAGCTGCTTGCCCAGCGCAATCTCCTTCTCCAGGGAGTAGAAGTTGACCTTGCCGCTTACGTTCCGGTCGCCGATGGCGTCGGGGTCTTTCGCTTTGTTGTCTCTGGGGAAGCCGCCGAGCGGTGTCGCCATGAGGACGGCCAAAACAACGCTTACGGTAGATCTTATGGGGACTAGAAGCCGCATCTAAAAACTCCTTTACGACCACGAAACTGGGACACGGAGGCAGCCGCAAGCTCTATTTCGTCTGACTCCAGTATACGGCTAAACAGGAAGGGACGGGTACGCATCCCAGCAACAGGAGAGTCAAGCGAGCTAACGTATTCTCGGAAACATGGGTTTCAAGAATCTTGCGCCGGAAACGGCTGAAGCACTGCACCTGCGGTATCGGCACGAGTTCCCTGTTACGAAC
>CAXUCT010000515.1:654-2101 GCA_964249415.1 uncultured Bryobacteraceae bacterium
GATCCCTCCATTACGACCAGTGGATGGAAGCCTACGATGGTCTCCGCGTCGCGGCGGCAAAGCTGATCAATGCCTCGCCGGGCGAGATCGCAATCGTGAAAAACACGTCGGAGGGTATCGCCACCGTCGCCCTTGGTTTGGACTGGAAACCGGGCGACCGGGTGATCGCGTTCCGGGAGGAGTTCCCGGCCAATTACTACCCCTGGCTTAGGCTGGAGCAGCGCGGAATTAAGCTCACCTGGCTTTCGATCTACGACCCACTCGAGAAGATTGCCGCCGCCCTGCCCGGCGCGCGCCTTCTCGCGGTCAGCTTTGTGAATTATCTCAGCGGCTACCGGGTCGACCTCCAGGCCATCGGGAGCCTTTGTCAGGAGCACGGCTGCTTCTTCTTTGTCGACGCGATCCAGGGCATGGGGGCGCTTCCCATTGACGTGGAATCTTCTCGCATCGACGCTCTCGCCGCCGATGGACATAAGTGGATGCTAGGGCCGGAGGGAAACGGCGTTCTGTATGTCAGGCGCAAGTGGCTCGACGCGATCGAACCGGTGGAGTTTGGCTGGACCAATCCAGCGAACTACGCCGACTACAGCTCGCGCGACATGACCCTTCGCCCCGACGCCGGGCGCTACGAATGCGGCACGCTAAACACGATCGGCTGCTTCGGGCAGCGGGCAGCTCTCGAACTGCTGCTCGAAGCAGGAATCGAGAATATCGCCCCGGCCGTCATTGCCGTCGCCGATCGGTTGAGCGCCGGTGTACAGGCCAGTGGATATGAGTTGATGGTGGAGCGAACACCGCAAAATGCATCGGGGATCGTCAGCTTCCGGCATCCGTCTATTGACTCTCGGGTGGTCGTGAGCGAATTGAAGAGCCAACACATCATCGCGGCGCCACGACAAGGCTGGGTACGCATGGCGCCACACTTCTACATCAGCCCAGAAGATATTGATCAGGTGCTGCGGGTTCTCCCACCTGTGTAACAGGATGCCAGCACCACCTCTACGTGGGTGCTTTTCCAGCTACAATGGTTAAGTGAAGTCCCAAGCGCCTGACCCAAACACGATCGTCTGGTTTCAGAACCGATTCGTCCGTCTCGCAGAGGCAAACGTCAATATACTCACTCACGCTTTGAACTACGGAACCGGTGTGTTCGAAGGCATCCGCGGGTATTACGAAGAGGGACAGAAAGACCTTCTCCTGCTTCGGATGGTTGACCATTACGAGCGCTGGAAGCAGAACTGCGGCATCCTACGGATCCACGTTCCACAATCGGCAACCGAACTTTCACAGATCACCGCAGAGTTATGCCGCCGCAACGGCTTTGAGTCGAACGTCTACGTGCGGCCTCTGGCCTATAAGGCTTCGGCGCGCATCGGCGTGGCTGCCGACGACAACGACGCCTACGCCATCATCGCGCTACCGTTTGGCGCCTATTACGATCCGCAGA
>CAXUCT010000516.1:0-2098 GCA_964249415.1 uncultured Bryobacteraceae bacterium
GGTCCCACCCAGAACTGGGTTCCCGATATCCGAAACTTCGGCCGTTGGGAGCGCTGGGAAAGAGAGGACCAGGCGGTGGACCCCGCTGTGAAGATGATCCGCTTTCCACTGCAGCGTGGTTTCGGTCGTTTTCCTATCGCGGGCTTATTTCCGTCCGCGCCGGGGATGATCAACCGTCTACTTCGGCGATCACCCAATGGCGGCGATTCGACTCTCCTGCTGACGAGTCCTTTTTACGCTCCGGTTGCAGAGCTTTGGCCGGGCCACGTGGTTTATTACCTCACCGACCTCACCAAAGAGTACGCCGGAATGAATGCCGCACAAGTCGTCGCCCTGGACCGGAGGATGTGCGCCGTGGCCGATCTCGTCTGTCCGAACTCGCGCCGCATCAGTGATTACCTGTGCCGCGAAGCCGGCTGTGCTCCCGAGAAGATCGTGGTGGTTCCTAATGCCACTCGCGCCGGCAACGTCTTGAGTCAGCCACTCACGCGGCCTGCCGAAGCGCCTGCTGACTTGGCGAATTGTCCCCGGCCCATAGTAGGGGTCATTGGCAACTTGGCGGGCAATCTCGATTGGACTCTTCTGACAGAGGCCGTGGCCCGGTCGCGCGATATCACATGGGTCTTTGTCGGACCCACGGGCATGGACATTCCGGACACGCAACACCGCAAACTCCGCCGGCAATTGATGCAGATGGGTGGACGCGTGCGCTTTCTTGGGTCGAAGCCGTACAGTGAGCTCGCTGGATACGCGCGCTCCTTTGATGCCGCTCTGATTCCTTACCTGAAAAAAGAGCCCACCATCTCGGGAAGCGCCACGCGCTTTTATGAGCATCTGGCGGCCTGCCGCCCCATCCTGGCCAGTCGCGCCCATGCGGAATTGCTGACCAAGGAACCCTTGTTAAAACTGGTAAGCAGCGGCGCAGAGATGGCCTCTCACCTTGAGCATCTTCGTGCTTGCGGATTTCGCGACGGATACGAAGAGCTTCGCTGGAACAGCAGCCGAAATGAAACCTGGCACGCCCGCGCTCAAACCGTTCTCGCGGCAGCCGACGCGCGTGGCTTTGGATTGCCCGCAGCACAACAGATCGCTTAATCAAGTCCCGTGAATATTCTGGCCTACGTGCATCTGCGCAACATCCACCGCTCCACAGGTGCGGGCCGGGTGGCGCGGCAACTCACGGAGCATGTGGCGCGTCGCGAGCGCGTGAACATGCATATTCTCGCTGATGAAGCCGATCACGATGCCATTGTTCCCAAAGTGGGTCAGCCCTGGACTAGTTTCCCGTATCATCTCTTTGCAAGCGACACATCGAAGCAGCAGGCCCGCTGGCTTTTAACCCACCGGCCCAAAGCGGAAGATTTTTGGCCGGAGGCCCAGATCGTGCATTGCACTGGTGAATCGTACGTGCCCACCTCGCGTTCACGGCTTGTGGTCACTGTTCACGATGCCGCCTATTTCGAGCGCGGCGCTCACAAGCAGAATTTGTCCTCCGTCAAGCAGCAGTTGAAGTGGCGGCTGATGTTTGCCACGCTCGCGCGCAAGGTGGACGTGTTCCACACAGTTTCGCAGTTTTCGGCAGAGCGGCTGGCGGAGTTTTTTCCTGGCATTCGCGGACGGCTCCGTGTCATCCACAACGCGGTGACGCAACGCTTCTTCTGGCCCGTCAATTCCGCAGGCGAGGAATTTATGGCGCGCGCCGGACTTACCCAGAAGCGCTACATCCTAGTGCCAGGCGGATTGCATTACCGCAAGAACGCGGACCTGATTCTGCGTGCTTGGCCCATTTTGCAGGAGCGAGTTTCCGGCCTCACGTTGGTGGTCTCCGGACACTGTGATCCGGAGCTTGCTGCACAGGCGCAAACGCTCCCCTCCGTACAACTCACCGGCTTCGTCGAGGACGACGAACTCTGCGCGCTTTATCACGGCGCGCAAGCCGTCTGGTTCCCTTCGCGCTATGAAGGTTTCGGCCTTCCCGTCGTGGAAGCGATGGCCTGCGGTGCTCCGGTAGTAGCCAGCGGTTCCAGTTCTATTCCAGAGATCGCGGCGGACAACGCCATACTGGTGAGCCCAAATTCGCTTGATGAGAATGTGGAGG
>CAXUCT010000517.1:0-2096 GCA_964249415.1 uncultured Bryobacteraceae bacterium
TGACACCCGGTAGGTGTGTTGGATCATCGAGGTATCGGCTGGTGGTCGTAAGAAACCGGCCCATCCAAAGATAGGGGAACGCAGTTAAACCAACTTTCATGAGCCAATTTCTATCTGGAAAACGCGCGCTGGTGACCGGCGCGTCTAAGGGCATCGGTCTGGAGGTCGCCCGAGCCTTGGCGTCGGCCGGAGCGAATGTACTCCTCTGCGGACGCAGCCAAGGTCCGCTCGACGCCGCCTTGAGTAATCTCAAACAGGCCGGCATGGCTTCCAAGCTGATCGCCCGCACAGCCGACGTAAGCGACAGCGAACAGGTGGCCCAATTGTTCGAATTTGCCGACAAGGAACTCGGCGGCCTGGACATTCTGGTCAATAATGCGGGCGTGGGCGTCTTCCGGGCGCTGGACGAACTCAGCGTGGACGAATGGAACCGCGTCATCGGCACCAACCTGTCCGGCGCCTTTTACTGCAGCCGTGAGGCTCTGTCCCGCTTCCACCATGCCCGCGGCGGCTCCATTATCAATATCAGCAGTCTGGCCGGCAAAAACCCGTTTGCAGGCGGCGCCGCCTACAATGCCTCGAAATTTGGACTCAACGGCCTCAGTGAAGCGACCATGCTCGACCACCGCTACGACAACGTGCGCGTCAGCTACATTCTGCCGGGCAGCGTGGATACGGGCTTTAGCGGCCAGGAAAGCACGGGCGAGTCGGATTGGAAGATTGCACCGGAGGATATTGCGGAAGTCGTCCTGGTCGTCCTGCGCATGCCTCTGCGGACACTGATTAGCCGGGTTGAGGTGAGACCTTCCCGCCCCCAAAAGAACTAATCAGAAAAGCCCGAGGGGTATAGGGTGTGATTCCAGTATGAACAAAAGCTGCGCCTCTGACGATGAATGGTGTAGAAGCAGGGGAACAACGCGTTTGGCAAATGGCTTGCTCATCTTGGTTGAACCCGAAATCATTCAAAGGCTGCGGTCCACGCTGGCTGGCCAGTCGCATGGGACCTCGCATGTCAAAAGGAAGGACTGACGTTATGAGCCGGCTACGGAAGGTGCTCGATCCTACCAGGACGGGCAGAGACGCCGAATCTCTCGAGAAAACATTGCTGCGGCTTGTCGTAGGACAAGACGAAGCGGTCGAACAGATAGTGAATATCTACCAGATGCACGTCACTGGTCTGTCGGCGCCCGGAAGGCCCGTTGGCAATTTTCTCTTCTTAGGCCCCACGGGTTCGGGCAAGACTCGCACGGTAGAAGCTACTGCTGAGGCTCTGCTGCATAACCCGCGCGCGGTGGTCAAAATTGATTGCGCCGAATTTCAGCACAGTCATGAGATCGCTAAACTGATCGGTTCGCCTCCCGGTTATCTTGGACATCGCGAGACGCACCCGCTGCTGAGCCAGGAAGTCATCAATCAGCACCATACCGATTCCGTCAAGCTGAGCTTCATCCTGTTTGATGAAATTGAAAAAGCGAGCGACGCGCTCTGGAACTTACTCCTTGGCATCCTCGACAAAGCCACCCTTACTTTGGGCGATAACCGTAAAGTGGACTTTTCGCGCGCCATGATCTTCATGACCAGCAACCTGGGCGCCAGCGAGATGAGCGCACTGGTTTCACCCAAGCTAGGCTTCAAATGCATGGCGGGCGATCAGCCTTGTGATGAACAACTCGCAAAGAAAATGTCTCGCAGCGGAGTAGACGCCGCACGCCGCAAATTCACGCCTGAGTTCATGAACCGCATTGACAAGGTGGTCGTATTCAAGCCGCTGGGCGAACCGGAGCTCCGGCGCATCCTCGATCTCGAACTGGGCCAGGTGCAGCAGCGCGTCATGCTCTCGCCCGCCGAAAAGTCCTTCGTCTTCACCGTCTCTGAGGCAGGCAAGAACTTCTTGTTGCAGGAAGGTACTGACACCAAATACGGCGCCCGTCATTTGAAGCGCGCTATCGAGAAACTGCTGGTGCATCCGCTCTCGAACCTAATGGCCACCAGCCAGGTTACCTCCGGGGATTGGATTCAGCAAGACTTCGATCCCGAGCGGCGTTGTGTTATCTTCATGAAGGAAGATGAGGGAATGGAAGTCCATGCTATGGCCG
>CAXUCT010000518.1:0-1016 GCA_964249415.1 uncultured Bryobacteraceae bacterium
CCCTTTTGCTGGAGAACTCTTCCGCTTGCGTAGCCCTGCTCTGATTTTTCTCTCCTTACTTCTTCTGTCCGCTGCACAGCCGGTCTTGCCCGAGCTTCAAAATGCGGCCACTCTCATCACGCCCGATGGATTGCTGCGCCATATCAAGGAGCTTTCTTCGGATGCATACACGGGCCGCCTCCCCGGTACGAACGGCGAAGAGAAGAGCGTCGCTTACCTGATTGCCCAATGTCGTAGCCGGGGACTGCAACCGGGCGCTCCCGACGGCAAATGGACACAATCGGTTCCGCTCTGGGGCACTCGCTCAACCGGAGTTCTTAACATCGTTTCGGCAGGCAGCGCTGTCCCGCTCGATGCCGATCGCGATTACGTCGCCTGGTCTGTCCTACCCGACAAGACGGTGAATGTCCAATCATCCGGATTGGTATTTGTCGGATACGGCGTTGTGGCCCCGGAGTATGGCTGGAATGACTATCGGGGAACTGATGTTCGCGGGAAGACCGTGATTATCCTGAGTGGCGACCCCCCCGTAGCCGATCCGCATGACACCTCGAAACTTGACGACAAAATGTTTTTAGGTCGCGCGCTCACCGTATACGGACGTACCGGAACCAAGTTCGAGACCGCGTATGCGCACGGAGCCTCCGCTGTAATCCTGCTTTATTCAACGCGCACAGCAGGTGCAAATTTGTTTCAGAACTACCGGCGTGAAAACATGATGTTGCGCGGCAGTGACGATCGAAAGCGAGTCCAGGCCCAGGCTCTTGTTTCGACCGATCGTGCTCACGATCTTTTCGCCGCCGCAGGTCAGGATTTCGCTGCGCTCCATAATTCCGCCGCGAAGTCCGGCTTTCATGCCGTTGCTTTGAATGCGCAAGCTTCCTTTCAAATCACTAATCAGGTGCGCCGGATCAACTCTGCGAACGTTATCGCGAAGATTCCCGGCAGCGACCCGACACTCAAAAACCAGTATGTTTTCTACAGCGCGCATTGGGATCATCACGGACAGGATGGTG
>CAXUCT010000518.1:1026-2096 GCA_964249415.1 uncultured Bryobacteraceae bacterium
TCTTAGAGCTAGCTCGTGCGTTCCAAAGCATTCGTCCCGCTTCCCGCCGAACTCTTCTGTTCCTGTGGCCAACCGCCGAAGAGAAAGGACTGCTAGGTGCCCGCTATTACGTCGAGCATCCTCTTTACCCATTAAAGGACACGGTAGCCGATATCAACCTCGATTACTTCAGCAACTGGGGTTGGGGGCGTACACGAGATTTCAGCATTGTCGGTATCGGCAATTCCACTCTGGATGACCTTACTGCGGCTGCGGTCGAGCGGCAAGGGCGCGTCCTCACTGGAGATACGGCACCCGAGCAAGGGTTCTATTTCCGTTCCGATCATTACGAATTTGCACGGCTCGGTGTTCCGTCAATTGAAACAAGTCCGGGCATTGACTACGTAGGCAAACCGCCAGACTACGGCATCGCCAAACGTGCCGAGTACATCAGCAAAGACTACCATCAGCCTTCTGACGTCATCAAGCCCGATTGGAACCTTGATGGCGCCGTTGAAGATTTGCAGGTTTTGCTGGAACTCGGTTACCGGGTTGCCCAGCAAGACGGACGTCCAGCTTGGAAGCCGGATGCTGTTTGGCGTCCGAAACCATAGCTACTTCGAGCCATTTCCACTAAATCGCGTTCGGCTCATCTTCGGCATCGATGTCGACATCTGGAACGCAGGTTTGCGGTCGTGAATGGTTGGGCGCTGTTCGCCAGACACCTTCTGAAAGCAACTCGACCCTGCTGAGCTTTTCCAGTGCCAGACAACGCCAATTATCGGGCGAGCCAGTACGCTGAAGGCCGCTCTCGCTATCTCCGCCGTATTGATAACAGAGCACTCGCAGCTGTCCGTCCGCGCTCCGCCCGAGTCGATGGGGGCAGAGAAGTCGACGTGGGCCGTGATAAATAGCGGCGATAGGATACTTGCTTGAAGCTGCTGTCCACACCAGCCGGTAGATCTCTTCGATGGTCTGAGCTTTCGCCGCGCTAACGCCCATTTATCTCCACCCTCACACAATTCTGACTTTCCTGGGTGAGAGTTTCTCCGCCAGTGGCCAACAATCTACAGGGATCATGCCCCCGAATG
>CAXUCT010000519.1:0-2086 GCA_964249415.1 uncultured Bryobacteraceae bacterium
GTAGCTTTTTCTGCAACTCCGGCGCCGAGTCGATGGAGGGCGCACTGAAGATGATTCGCTCGCACGGCAATTCCATCGGCCCGGACAAGCACGAAATCATCTCACTGGAAAATTCGTTCCATGGCCGCACGCTCGGTGCAATCTCTATTACTGGTCAGCCTAAGTACAGGAAAGACTTTGAGCCGTTACTGCCTGGCGCCCGCTTTATCCCGCGAAACGATATTGCGGCTCTCGAAGCGGCTTTCAGCGAAAAGACTGCCGGAATTGTGCTCGAGTTTATTCAGGGAGAGGGCGGCATTAACCCAATCTCCGAAGTCTTCGCGCGCAAAGCGCACGAGCTCGCCCAGCGCTACAATGCCCTACTCGTATTCGACGAAATCCAGTGTGGGGTTGGCCGTCCCGGCGCCTACTTTGCCTATCAGCTTCTTGACCCCGTGCTGCTGCCCGACATTGTCATTGCTGCAAAGCCTATGGCTTGCGGTATTCCGCTCGGCGTTATTATCGTAAATGAGAAAGCAGCGGCTACTATAAAGCCCGGCATGCATGGTTCTACCTACGGCGGTGGCCCGCTCGCCTGCCGCGTAGCTCTTGAGTTCTTCGACATTCTGGATGAGCTGATGCCTTCCATCAATAGCGTGGGCGGCTACTTCCGCATGCGTCTGACCGAGCTCATGCGAACTTATTCGTTGATAAAAGACGTCCGCGGCCAAGGACTGATGATTGGTGTCGAACTTGACTTTCCTTGCAAACAGCTAGTCCTGGAAGGCATCAAGGAAGGGCTTCTCTTTAACTGCACGCACGACACGGTGCTGCGCTTCTTGCCACCGTATATTCTGACCGAACAAGACGTTGATCGGGCTATCGAAGCGCTGAGCCGAATCTTCGATCGCGCTCAATCGCAACCCGCGTAGTTTTGGATTAGCGGACAAGTGTTACAGAAGCTCTTCTCGCTTTGCCGCATCCAGCGTCTTTACCAACTTGCTCACATCTTGCGAGCGGTTCCGGTTCGCCACCAGCAGCGCATCCGGTGTGTCCACAACAACAAGGTTATCGACTCCTACCAGCGCTACGGTCTTACTTGCATCGACGTAGTTGCCGTGACTGGACTCTGCAATCAAATCCCCGCGGCTCGCATTCCCATCGGCATCTTTTTCGGCCAGTTCATAAACCGCTTCCCAGCTTCCGACGTCGTTCCAGCCGATATCATCCAGCGCGATACCTGATACGCCTTGCGCTTTTTCAATCACTGCATAATCGATTGAAATGTTTTCACAGAGCGGATACGCTTCGGCCAGCTTGGACCCAAAGTCTGCGCTCTCAAAAGGAGGTAAACCGGCCAGCAGCGTAGCCGTTTTCGGTTGGTAACGCCTCATCAGTTCGCCTACTTTGGCCGTCTTCCAGAAGAACATGCCAGCATTCCAGAAGAAATTTCCCGCTTCAACAAACTTCTTGGCTGTCTGCTCATCCGGCTTCTCGCGGAAGCTTGCAACGGCCACCGCTTCGGTCTGCCCCGGCTTCGTGTTCGCTCCAAACTCGATGTACCCGTAGCCGGTCTCCGCCCACCGGGGCTGAATGCCTAAAACCACTACCTCACCCGCCTCGGCCGTCTCAAACGCAGCCCGGACGAATCCGCGAAATCGATCTTCTTTCAAGATAAGGTGGTCTGCGGGAAATACCCCTAAAACTGAGTCAGGGTCATTCTGCCCAACGATTTCGGCTGCTAGTGCTATACATGGCGCAGTGTTGCGCTGCGACGGTTCTGCAATAATTTGGCGTTCGGGTACTTCGGGCAACTGTTGCCGGATTTCAGCTTGTAAAAAGTCGTTTGTAACAACCCAGATATTTTCAGGCGGAATTACGTCGCGTAGGCGGTCGACAGTTTGCTGAATCAGGCTTCGCTCGCCGAAGAAACGCATCACCTGCTTTGCATTCCGCTTACGGCTCTTCGGCCAAAAACGCGTGCCGCGACCGCCTGCCATAATCAGGCCATAACGGTGATTACTCATACGTTAATTAAGTGCAAATTCCCGGATTACTCGCACAATCTATTTGTGCACGCCTAGGTAGTTTAAGGTACGGCTAGCCC
>CAXUCT010000520.1:0-2066 GCA_964249415.1 uncultured Bryobacteraceae bacterium
GTCGAAGAGATCCCCCACACAACCGACGGCCACTATCCCGGCGCCCCCCTCCTGCTCAAGCGCTTGCACGACACCCCGGGCGTCGCCTTCATCGCCGCCACCCGCGACGGCGACTTCCTCCTCACACCCAAGCCCGAACCAGCCGCCGCCGCGCTCGCCGGCCTGAGCCCGCGCCAGGCGGCGCTCGACGTCGTCCAGCTGCACACGCTTGTCCTGGAGCAGCTTCTCGGGCTCAACGAAGCCGCCGTTCGCACCGGCAACCACGTTCGCTACGTCCGCGAAGCCACCGACGCCCTGCAACAGGTCGGCTGCGGCAACGCCGAGATCGCTTTCCTGATCAAGCCCGTCACTCTCCAGCAAATAAAAGACATTTCCCTCAACCTCGAAGTCATGCCGCAAAAATCAACAGACTTCTACCCCAAACTCCTCAGCGGCCTCGCCACGTACGCGCTCGACTAGTAATAAGACGGCTGGTCTAATCGCAGCCAGGATGGCTTACACATGGCGACTACTTCCACGCTGCTGTCCCTCGACGAATACCTACATACAAATTACAAGCCCGATGTCGATTTTATAGACGGTTTGATCCAGGATCGAAACTTGGGTGAGATTGAGCACTCAACTTTTCAGATCGCCATTGGTAGTTGGTTCTGGTCCCGGCATACTGAGTGGGGCATCCATCCGGTGACCTAGCAGCGCATCCGGGTCAATCCAACCCGCGTCCGCGTGTGTGACGTCGCCGTACTGCCAGTCGCCGCACGAAAGTTACCTCGACGCCTCCGCTTGTGTGCATCGAAATTCTGACGCCGGAACCGGCTCACCCGCGCCAAGCTGGTCTTGGCGGACTACCTGCAAATGGGCGTGCAGAACATCTGGCTCATCGACCCGATCCGCCGCGCCGCTTGGACCTTCGACACCGGAGGACTTCATGAGATCGACCCCACCCACCTCATCGTCCCTAACACGCCTATTGAACTCGATCTTACTGAAGCTTTCGCAGCTACTGATTGACAAGGCAGATCGGTTTCTCGTTTCGAGAACAGTTATTTTTTCGCCGCACCAGGTAGACGTGCTTCGACGAGGATTCCAGTGACGTCTTTAGCGAGACCGCTTGATGCAGTTGTTCCGTCGAAGGCTGTTTGCTGCCCGGAACCCAGCACGATTGTTGTTTTACGGTCTGACAGGACAAACGTGTGGACATAAGTAAAGAGTGGTCGATCCACCTCAATTGCGAGATCGGCAAGATTCGGATCGCCCACGATGACCAACCCGAGTTCCTTCCATTGTTTATTTGCAAGTAACGCACGCTGAAGCGTGTCAATGGTCAGAAAGCTCGTCCTAGAGTGCAACCATACAGTCCGCGCATTTTTCATGAGCTGTTTCGGATCACTTGCGGCTACCGCGGCGCTGGTTGAAGGGAGCTGGCTGGCTTCCTTTATAGGCAATTGCAGCAACGCTCCGGAGCCGAACGCGATAGGGTGAGCTGTATCTGGAAGGCCAAGAACGCCATCGGCCGGAACGGCAAAAGCAGTTCCCGTTGTCATACCGCTCGTAATGATGCCAAGTAGCTTGCCTGTGTCGTTAACAAGGGCTCCGCCACTCGCGCCAGGTGCCACAGGTGCGGTGAACTGTATTAGCCGAAAGCCCGAACCTGCACCAGAAATCTCCTCGGCCGGCCGAAGTGCGGAGACAATCCCGGAGGTCGCGCTCCAACCAAGTCCATTCGCGCTTGTGACCGCATACACTGTACCGCCGATCGCTGCGGGAGAACTGGTCTCCAAAAAGGGCAACCCGTGCGCCGGAATTTTCAGCGCCGCTATGTCCCTTCGCCCATCCGAGCCGAGCAGTTGAACCTGATCATATACCTCGCCATTGGCTAGACGGACCTGCACCTCTGCTGCTCCCCGCACAATATGTAACGCCGTGAAAATCACCCCATCAGCTGAGGTGATCACGCCGGTACCGATGGCCTTGACTCGTCCCGCGCCTTGCCCCGTAAGAATGAGAACAGAAGCTGCCGTGGCTTTTTCCAAAGCGGGCTTTGATTGCGATACTTGAGCGAAAAT
>CAXUCT010000521.1:0-2053 GCA_964249415.1 uncultured Bryobacteraceae bacterium
GCGATACATCACTGGTGCGCGTGGTGGTAAACGTGAGTGATGGCGATACGCAGAAGGCTACGGAAACAGGTATCTCTTTTGTGAAGGCGTTTTTTGAACCGTTGAAGCAGTATTTGCCTGTGTAAGCCTACGGTTTTGATTCAAGCTTAATCATTCGAATCTCGAGGTCCGTAAGTTTGGACTCAACTAGTCCTAAGCGTTATGTCCCAGAGGCGTCGGTATTGCTGAGGTCTGCTTCGAGCTTGCGAAATCGAATGTTTGTTCCGATAGTGTAGTCCGAGAAAGCACGCAAAAGTTTTGTTTCAAGATCAAAGCTCTACTCTCGAACATAGCTTTTGAACTCCTCTACCGACGTAGCCAGTGCAGTTTCTAGTTCCGCTTTTGTTACGGGGGCGTCTGGGGAATTCATGAAAGTTCGCTTGCAACTATCGTAATCGAACAATCGGGTTCTGTCTATCATGGCCGCAAAGGCAATAGACATACACTGGAATGGATGCCTGCTATTGCCGAGCGCCTTACCCATACTGATCTGCTGAGCCGAATCGGCAACACGCCGCTGCTGGAGATCCGGTCGGCGGCGCGGGGTGATGTGTTGGTATTTGCCAAGGCTGAGTTCTTAAATCCGGGTGGGTCGGTGAAGGATCGGCCGGCATTGAACATGATTTCGCGCGGCGAAGCTAGCGGGCGGCTAGTGCCAGGGAAGGTGCTGCTTGATTCTACAAGCGGCAACACAGGCATTGCGTACGCGATGATCTGCGCTGCCAAAGGCTATCGCGTGAAGCTGTGCCTACCTTCGAATGCCTCGCCGGAGCGGAAACAGATTCTCAAGGCTTATGGGGCGGAGCTGGTACTGACGGACGCGGGCGAGGGCTCTGACGGCGCACTGCGGATGTGCCGGAAAATTTACGGCGAAGACCCTGACGCTTACTTCTACCCCGATCAATACAGCAACCCGGCAAACTGGGAGGCGCACTTTGAAACAACTGGGCCGGAGATCATGGAGCAGACGGAGCGCCGTGTAACGCACTTTGTAGCGTTGTTGGGTACTACGGGAACCTTTACAGGAGTGACTAGACGCCTGCGGCAGGATATGCCGCGCGTGCGTTGCATTTCTGTTCAGCCCGCTTCCCCGCTGCACGGCTTGGAGGGAACCAAGCACATGCCGTCTTCCATCCAACCCGGGATCTACGATCCGAGGTTAGCGGACGAAAACTTATGGCTGGAGACGGAAGACGCGTATGCAGAGGCGCGGCGGCTAGCTCGCGAAGAGGGATTGCTGGTGGGAATTTCAGCGGCGGGGAACGTAGTGGCTGCGACTCGCGTGGCGGAGACCTTATCTAATCAAGGTAAAAGCGGCGTGGTGGTGACGATTCTTTGCGACGGTGGATATAAATATCTCAGCGAGTCTTTTTGGAATGATTGAGATTGAATCAGGTCCGTGGCAGGCGATGGTGAAGCACGCCGAGCGCACTTACCCGAACGAGTGTTGCGGCGCCATGTTAGGACGCGCGCAGGGTGACCGGAAGATGGTAACCGAAGCAGTGGCGATGGAGAATGCCTGGGCCGGCGAACAGGGCGAGCGGTATCAGATCCGGCCCGAAGACTTGCTGAAGGCCGACAAAGAGGCGCGTTCGCGCGGCTTAGATGTGATCGGAATTTTTCACTCGCATCCCGATTGCGATGCTTATTTTTCTGGGACCGATCTGAAGAATTCGTGCCCGTGGTACTCGTTTGTTGTGCTATCGATTCAGGGCGGGCAGTTCGACCACGCTAAGAGCTTTTTGCCCGACGCCGACCAGACCAGAGCCGATGGGGAGGAATTGAGATGGCCAAAATACTAGTCCCGACTGCGCTGCGGCAGTTCACAGATCAGAACGATGCGGTTGAAGTGACGGGTGGAACCGTTGCGGACGCACTACAGCAACTGACAACGCAGTACCCGAACATGAAGAAGAACCTCTTCAACGATCAGGGCAAGCTGCGGAGCTTTGTGAATGTCTATGTCAACGACGAGGACATTCGGTATCTAGACAAAGACGAGACGAGGCTGGAA
>CAXUCT010000522.1:0-2021 GCA_964249415.1 uncultured Bryobacteraceae bacterium
ACTTGTTCGGGTGTTTCGGTACGTGAATTGCCCCAGAATCCGTCGCTATGATTGCCCAGAGCGATGCCGCCGAACTCGGTTAGCACAATGGGCCGGCCAGAGACCGCCTGGCCGTCGAGAACAAGCATGCGGCCGCCGGGCCGTTCGCGACTGAACGAACTCCCTTCAATATGATTGAGCCCGTAGCGTTTTCCGATACGATCAGGACGGGTGTCGTAATCGTGGATGCCGATGATGTCGGTGGCTACACTTTCCCATCCGTCGTTTCCGATGACGGGCCGCGTGGGATCGAGAGTTTTAGTAAGGTGATACAGGGCCTGGACATAGTTCCTTTGCGCCGGGCTGTCCGGCAGGTCCGGTACGCCCCATGACTCATTGAACGGGACCCAAGCGACAATGCACGGATGGCTGGAGTCACGCTCAAGCACATCCATCCATTCCTGTGTCAGTCGGTGGATGGAGTTGTGGGTATAGCGATAAGCGCTGGGCATCTCTTCCCAAACGAGCAGGCCCATCTGATCGGCCCAATATAAAAAGCGCGGATTTTCAATTTTCTGATGCTTGCGGACGCCATTAAAGCCGAGTTTCTTAACGAGCAACACGTCTTGCAGGAAGGCGTCATCATTGGGCGCTGTCAGGCCACTCTGCGGCCAATATCCTTGATCGAGAACCAGCCGCAAGGTAAGTGGGCGGCCGTTCAACATAAAGCGATCACCTTGAGTTCCAATGGTGCGCAAAGCGGTGTAGCTGCGCACGCGATCGATGACACGGCCGGAGGAGTCGCGTAGCTCGAGTTCGACATCGATGATGGTGGGCGAAGATGGGGACCATAAAAGCGTGTTCCGGTAATCGTCTATTCCCGGATCGGACAGAGCGATGCGGCGGTGCACCTCTGACGCCACAACCGAGTAAGTGTCTTCCGCCAAAATCTGATTGCCGACGTGGAGCCGAACGGCAAGAGCGAGACCCTGTAGGGATTCGCCGCCTATATGAGCTTCGAGTGCGACTTCCCAACGCTTTAAATTGCATGTCCAGTTAAGGACATCGATGAAAGTCTCGGGAACGACCTCAAGCCACACCGTTTGCCAGATGCCGGTGGTGCGGGGATACCAGATGGAGTGAGGCTCCAGCTTCCAATCCTGCTTGCCGCGGGGCTTGGCGAGATCCGCCGGATCGTCCTCAGCCCGGACGATCACGTGCTGCGGACCGTCATTGCGGAGAACCCCGGTGACGTCGGTGCGGAAGGGAGTGTAGCCGCCTTGATGGGAACAGAGTTCCGTTCCGTTCACCCATACAGTGGCACAATAATCCACGGCGCCGAAGTGGAGGAAAAGACGCTGTCCGGGAGCAAGAGGGGGAGCGGCGAAAGTACGCCGGTACCAGACAGCGCAGTAGAAGCCGGTATCGCCGACTCCGCTGGCCGGTGTCTCCGGGCTGAAGGGAACGACGATGCTGGCGTTCCAGTTCACCGAGTCGGGATGGTTCCACGCCGCGTCGCGATCGATGGAGAAATCCCAACTGCCGTTTAGTGAAATCCATTCCTCTCGCTGCAGCTGGGGACGGGGGCACAAGTGAGCGTCCTTGGAAGAGCGCTCCTCAGCGGAAGGGCTCAAGCGTGGGTCCGATCTGGTGCAGGCTGGTAGTGACTGTTCATGAGTCGATTCTCTTCTTCACTGAAGGGATGATGTTGACTGGCAATTACGTGCAGGGAAATGTTTAGGATGCGCCTTTGTCCTGCCCACATACTGCCACATCACGAGGCGGCGGCTACAGGATTCCGGCCGACCTTAGCGTATGGCTCTTATTGTGACGCAGTCTTGAGGGGCGGCGATTGGGTTCGAATGGTAAAACACCGGCCTGCTGATTCGCGGGCGCCCGGTTGCACGGTGAGCTTCGAAAGGCAGCGGCGCCGGTCACAAACCGAAGGAATATTTTCAGCCTGGAAAACAGGGTTCGCGGATTGAGTTGCACCGATTCTTGTGCCAGCGGCGGCGCCCATCATTTGGCGTTAGGTACAGACA
>CAXUCT010000523.1:0-2021 GCA_964249415.1 uncultured Bryobacteraceae bacterium
ATATCAAGCTTCTTTATGCACGCGACCGGCATAGAAGCTCTTTGCTGTGATCCTACCTCACTTCTGTCGAAATACCCGGCCGCCCTTCATGACGAATGATACCTGCTGCAATACGCTAATATCCGCTAGCGGGTCGCCTCCCACTGCGATCACATCCGCCAGATAACCAGGCTTCAATGCGCCAATCTGCCCCTCCCAACCGAGCACCCTGGCCCCATTTAGCAGGTCGGCTTGCAGCGCGGCCAAAGGCGGCATGCCGTACTTAACCATTAACGCGAATTCACGCGCCTGTGTTCCGTGCGGAAACGGACCTACGTCGGAACCGACCGCCATGGGGACGCCTGCGGCAAGCTGCTTGCGAAATTCTTGCGCGTGCATTTCTAGCGATTGCCGCAGGCGTGCTGCTTGTGCCGCAGACGAAGCGTGCTCCGCGAAGTATTCGGAGATCGTGAAGGTAGGGACCGCTGGGATCCCCTTCTCCTTCATCAGGCGCATGGTTTCCGCGCTGAGTTGGTCAGCGTGGTCGATGGACTCCACTCCCGCCCGTGCAGCGAAAAGCGTCCCCGGTTCGCCGGTCGCATGCACGGCTACGCGCTTGCCTACCCGAGCCGCTTCCTCTACCGCAGCCTTCAGTTCCGCTTTTGTGTATTGATACGATGTGGAGAAGTTGCCGTCTCGCACGGAATCCTTGCCCGTTTCATAGATCTTGATAAAGTCTGCGCCTTCCTTAAATTGTTGACGAATTACTTCAACTAATTCGCTGGCGTTGTTCGCGTACGTGGCATTCGATAGAATGTGCTGCGCGGGGTTGAAATGGAGGGCATCTTCGTGGCCGCCGAGAAGATCCACGGCATTGCCACTGACGCGCAGCCGTGGTCCCGCAACCAGACCGGCATCGATCGCGTCGCGCACAGCCGTGTCTGCCGAACCGGCGCCTTCCGTACCCATATCGCGCTCGGCCGTGAAGCCGGCCATAAGATCGTCGCGTGCTGCCAGAACAGCCAGAATGGTGCGCTGCGGCACCGATTCCTCCACTGTTTGCAAGTCTTCCGCGCCGGGATGCAGAAACAGGTGCACGTGCGCGTCAATCAAACCGGGCAATAGAGTGCGGGTGCCCAAATCAATCATCTGCGCTCCGGCAGGATGTTTCACCTTCACGCCGGCCTCGCTGATCCGCTCTCCTTCCACCAGAATCTCGCCCGGCGTAAGCATCCGTCCGGATTCGATGTCCAGTAAATGAGCGGCGTGCAGAACGATCGGATGCGAGGATGCTTGCTCGGATTGAGCCGAAATACGAGGAATCGTTAAACAGGCGAGAACAAGCGCCTGAAGCGCAATACAAAGTTGTCTAGTCATGCCTCGGGAGATGGAATAAGTTTATCCGCTGCCTAATAGGGACGCTCGCCATTTAAATTACCCAGCGGATCGTAATTGCACACCCAAACCTCGCGGGGGTTGTCGCGCGCCACGCCACAGCCTACCGATTGCGTGTCGCGCCACACCAGTTGCTTATAGTGCCCGCAACGCGCCGAACAAGCGTTGGCCTTGTAATCGTAGTTTCTCGCCTCGCCGGCCCAAGCGCTCACGACCTCGTAGGGCGTGGCAGTGCGGCCTGATACTTCGAACAGGTTCTCTCCAAATCGGTGGTCGCCACGCGGGTGCAACGCGCCGCTTCGGATCAGCGCGTCGGCCCACTGCTGGGCCAATTCGCCCAACTCATTCGACCACCGTAGCGGCGCGACGCCTACGCCCGCCCGCACTTGATTATGTGCCGCCACAAGGTCCCTCGCGAGGGGCGATGCAGCATGCCCCGCCGCTGCCCATGTGGATAGACAAACTAGTAAGACGATGCGCATTCTTCTACCAATTTAAGCTGGTGCGAGGATGCTAATCTAATGCGGGTGAAGCACCTGCTTGATGCTTTGCGTGACGAACGCTCCGGCGCCACACTGGACATTGCTTCTCTCGAACTGGCCAGCATTGAGTTTCCGGGTCTGGATATCGACGCCTCTCTTTTTCGC